>NZ_JAVSCQ010000001.1:0-277569 GCF_040560405.1 Facivitalis istanbulensis | reverse complement strand
CCAGCACTCCAGATCGCGTTGCCAATCCTCTTCCATCGCCAGCCTCCATCAAAGCTGGCGCCCTATGAATCATGCATCTCCCTCACTGGGAATCCCAAAAATCATACTTCTGCCAAAGTAGTGATAGGCCTTCCTTCCCTTGCGAAGGGGAGGAAGGCTATGCGTCGCATGGTGGAGGTGGCGTGCTGAGCTTTCTCGGAAGTCCCCTTCCGTCAGGCCGTCCGAGAAGCAGTTGAATCCGCTTCTTCAACGCTCGCTGGCAAGCGCCTTTTTCAGGCGGGCGTGGGCCGTGCTCTTGATCTGGCAGACGCGCGCCGCGCCGACGCCCAGCACCTGGCCGATTTCCTCCAGATTGAGTTCCTCGACATAATAAAGCTGGATCACCAGCGCCTCGCGTTCGGGCAGGGCGGCGATCGCGGCGATCAGGGCGTCGCGCAGGTCGCTTTCGGCCAGTTGGTCGAACGCGTCGGGGGTGTCGTCGGCGAACCAGGGCAGGTCGTCCGAATAGACATCGTCGATCGCCTCCATCCGCACCGCTTCGGCCGTCTTGTAGTCGGCGCGCAGCCGTTCGACCGAGATGCCCAGCTTTTCCGCCACCGCCTCGTCGGTCGGGGCATGTCGGGCCGACTGCGACAGGGCGGCCACCGCCTCGCTATATTGCCGGCGACGGCGCATCGCGCCGCGCGTCGTCGTCGCCTGGCGGCGCAACTCGTCGATCATCGCGCCGCGCAGCCGCGACTTGAGGTAATGGCCGAACTCGACGCCGCGCTCCTCGAACGAGGCGGCCGCCTCGACCAGCGCGACCAGCCCGACCTGGACCAGATCCTCGACCTCGATCAGGCTCGACATGGACCCATGCACATGCCACGCGATCCGGCGGACCAGCGGCAGGTGCTGGCGGATCACCGCATCCGCCTCAAGGCCGGGACGGCGCATCGCGGGGCGATAGGTGATCGGCTGGTCGGCGACCGTGGGGTTGGCGAGCGCCGGATCGAACATCGTCGGGTCGATGGCCTGCGCACCCAGGAACGCGCCGCTCAGGGGATGCGCGCTCATGCGGCCAGCGCCGGCTGGTGCGCGGCCTGCGGCGCGCCGATGACGGCGACGACTTCGACGGCCTTGTCCTCGGGCACCTCGAAGAATGACAGGACCGGCGTGTCGGGCATGCAGTTGCGCAGCAGCTTGCGCATCGCGATCCGCACGCCGGGCTGCACCACCAGCGCAAAGGCCTTGCCCTCGGCGAGCAGCGGCTGCGCGGCCTGGGTCAGCGCCTCGACGATGCGCTGGCCCAGATCGGGTTCGATCACGTGTCGGCGCGCGGTGTCGGCGCGCATGGCCTGCGCCAGCAGCCCTTCGAGCTGGCCGTCCAGCGTCATGACGCGCAGCGGTTCGCGCATCCCGCACAGCTTCTGGATGATGAGCGCGCCCAGCTGCGGCCGGATCGACTCGACGATTTCCTCGGCGTCGAGCGTCTTCTGAGCCGCCACGGCGATCGCGCTGGCGATACGGCGAAACTCCTTCAAGGTGATATTCTCCGAAAGAAGGCCCTTGAGAACCTGGGTCAGGGTGGTGAGCGGCAGGGGGTTGGGGCTGAGCGAGGCGGCGAGCTGGCTCGCGCGTTCCTTCAGCCCGTCGAGCAGCGCCTGGACCTCGTCCGGGCCGAGCAGCTCGGCGGCGTTGGAGCCCAGCACATGGTTCAGATGGGTCGCCATCACGGTGCCCGGATCGACCACCAGATAGCCCATGCCGGTGGCGGCATCGGCGTCGCCCTTCAGGATCCAGGTCGCCGGCAGGCCGAAGGTCGGGTCCTTGACGGGCTTGCCCGCCAGCGTGCCGAACGCCTGGCCGGTGTCGAGCGCCAGCATCTCGTCGGGCGACACCTGGTCCTCAGCGGCGACGACGCCGTTGATGATGATGCGATAGTTGAACGGGCCCAGATTGATGTCGTCGCGAACCCGCGCCTGCGGCACGACGAAGCCCAGTTCCTTCGACAACTGGCGGCGGACGCCGGTGATGCGTGCCATCAGCGGCGCACCGCGCCGTTCGTCGACCAGCGGCACCAGGCCGTAACCGATGTCGATATGCACCTGCATCCCGTCGATCACCTCGTCCCAGCCGATGCGCGAGGGATCGACCGGCTCGGCGGCGGGAGCGGGGGGTGCGACGACCGGGCGCTTCTCGATCTGGCGCAGCTTCCACGCGGTGAAGCCGGCGATGGCGGCGGCGGGCAGCAGCACCAGATGCGGCATGCCGGGCAGCACGCCGAGCAGGCCCAGGATGACCGCGACCGGAATCCAGGTCTTGGACGCGCCGAACTGCGATCCGATCTGGCCGGCCAGATCCTTGTCCGACGACACGCGGGTGACGATGGCGGCGGCGGCGATCGAGAGCATCAGGCTGGGCAACTGCGCGACCAGCGCGTCGCCGATCGCGAGCAGGATATAGGTCTTGGCGGCGTCGGCGATGCCCATGCCATGGCTGACCGGACCCAGGATCAGGCCGCCGATGATGTTGGCCGCCAGGATCAGCATCGCGGCGACCGCGTCGCCCTTCACGAACTTGGACGAACCGTCCATCGAGCCGTAGAAATCGGCCTCGGTCGCCACCTCGACGCGGCGCGCCTTGGCCTGTTCGGGGGTGATGAGGCCGGCGTTCAGATCGGCGTCGATCGCCATCTGCTTGCCGGGCAGGGCGTCCAGGGTGAAGCGCGCCGACACTTCCGACACGCGGCCTGCGCCCTTGGTCACGACGATCAGGTTGATGATCATCAGGATCGCGAAGACGAAGAGGCCGACGACATAGTCGCCGCCGATCAGGAAGGTGCCGAACGCCTCGATGACATGGCCCGCCGCGCTCTCGCCCTCATGGCCATGGACCAGCACGATGCGGGTCGAGGCGACGTTGAGGCCCAGCCGGAACAGCGTGGCGAAGAGGAGGACGGTCGGGAAGGCCGAGAAGTCGAGCGGTTTCTCGGCGTTCAGCGCCACCATCAGCACCGCGAGGCTGATCGCGATATTGGCGACGAAGAAGATGTCGAGCAGCGCCGGTGGGATCGGCACGACCATGACCAGGACCAGCAGCAGGATCGCCGCGGGCAGGGCCATGGTGCGGCCGCTGGAGAAAATCTTGCCCATGCCGTCAGCCGCCCATGCTCGCGAGCATCATATAGGCCAGCCGCGCATGATCGGGCCTGGGCCGCAGCACGCTATCGCCGCCATTCCGGCCCTGGCTGCGCAGGCCGAGCTGGTTCATCGTGCTGGTTGCCCAGGCCATGGCGTCGGCCGCGCTTTCATTGTTGCCGGTCACCACGGTGGCGTCGCCGTTCATGCCCTGCAGCGCGAAGGCCTGTGCCGCGAATTGCAGATTGGCGGAGCGCGTCGCGTCGCTGTCGACCTGGCTGCCCGCCAGCTTGGTGCTGAACCGGTCATAGATATCGGCCAGCGAACGCGGTTGCCCGCCGCTGGTATAGAAGACCGAGCGGTTGGCGCGGGCAGCGGCGGGGAACAGGCTAGCCCCGCTCGTCTGTGGATTGCGGGCCATGGTGCCCAGGAATTTGGTCGCGCCGCCCAGACCCAGGAAATGGGCCATATAGAGGTCGGTGCCGTTGGTTTCGCGGCCCAAAGTCGATTCCAGCGCGGCCTTGTTGTCCGAGGCATGCTCGGCCGCCATCAGCGAGGCGGCGGTGGGATCGTTGCGCAGGCCCATCACCGCCGCGCGCGCGCCGCTGGTGACATAATAGCGTCCACCCGACTGGCCGATGGCATCGGCGGCCCAGCCCATTCCGTGTTCGGCACCGTGCTTCTTGACCACGGCGAGCCAGCTCTGCTCGACGAACTGGTACAGCCCGGAGGCCGAGGAGGTGCCCGCACGCGCATTGGCGTTCAGCCCGGATTCGAGCTTGGCCTGGCCCAGCAGATAGCCGAAATCGACTCCCGTGCGGCTCGAGGCCAGCGCGATCGCCGACTGGATCCTGGATTGAGAGACGGGTTGGACGGTCATGCTGCCTGATTGAAGCCCCTGTTCGGAGCCTCTCTCAGCAAGGGGCGTGCCAATTCTTGCGATGTCGGCCGGCGGCAAGGTGGGCGCCAGACGGCTTCCGAATCAAAAAGGCCCGGAAAACCGTGCCTTGACACGTTTCTGGGCCCTGGATTTCATCATTCCGTCCGCCCTGCCTTGCCGGTCGGACACCGTATCTCCGGCAAAGCGGCAACCGCTTGCCGCCCTGATTCCGGCAAGTTTCCGGCAAATCCGCGCGGGGCGGCAATCAGGCGTAGGCGCGCATCATCGGGCGATAGCCTGCGCCCGAATCGCCGGTCAGCGTCTGGAGCTTGCGCCGGACATTGGCGGCCATCAGGTTGACATAGATGCGGCAGGTTTCGTTCAGGCGATTGGCCTCGTCCGCCAGCTCGCGCAACTCGGTGCCGGCGGGGCCGGTGCCCAGCGCGGCGACCTCCTCGATCGCGCTCAGCTTCTCGGTGGTCGCGCGTTCCAGCGCGGCGACGTCGTTGCTCTTGAGCGCCGCAATCTCGCGATGAAGGGCCTCGATGACCCGGATCAGTGCGTCACGCCGCGTCATTTACCGTTCCAGTTCAGCTTCAGCGCGATCATCTGGTCGGCGATGGTCGCCGGCAGAATCGGGAAATTGCCATCGGCGATCGCCTTTTTGATCTCGGCGATCCGGTCCTGGTTGACCGGCGGCTGGGCGGCCAGCGTCCGGGCCAGGTTGCTGACATCGCGGAGATCGCCCTCCGGCCGGGCGGGGGTGGTGGCGGCCTGGCTGGCGGTTGCGACGGCGGCAGGGCGCGTGACGCCCGTGACCCGTGTGACCGCCATTTCCCCGGCATTCAGCCTTGTTCCATTCACCATGCCCGCACCCACTGGTTTCGCTGACATGGGGAGTAACGGCCGGTGCAAGAAATCCTTTAGGAAGAATTTGCGATTTTCCGCGCATTCCGTTCGCCTATTCGGCCCAGCCGGGCAGGGTGGCGCGCCCACTGGCCAGCGCGACCGCCTGGATCGGCTGGCGCGCATTGTCGACGCGGACGGGGAAATGCACGCCCGGCGCGGCATCGGCCATGGCGACGCCCTCGCGCGTGATCGAAAAGCCCTCCGCGCCCGCCTCGATCACGATCGGGTCGCCGCGCCGGATCACGGGTTCGGCCTTGGCGATCACGGCGGCGGCGGCGCGCGGTTCGGGCGCGGGGCGGGGCGCGGACAGCACGGGCACGAAGATCCGCCATTGCGGGCCGGTGCAGGTGATGACCACCGCGTCATGCGATTCGGTCCGCCAGGACAGGGAGACGGTGGGGCATTGCGCCAGCTTCAGCCGGGCATCGACCGGCGCCCGTGCGCCGCCCTCCACCCCGATCGGCCGCCCGGTAAAGGCGGTCACCGCGGCATCGAGCGAGGCGATATTCTGAAACCCGGCCGCGCCGGCCAGCAGGAGAGCAAGGATCATCGGACACTCCGGACGGAATCGCCGGCAAAGACGAGCGTCACCATGGCGGTGCGCGGTCCCGGCCCGGCGGCGGTGGACAGGATCAGGCGATCGGTGGCGGCGGGGCCGATCCGCGCGGCGGCGGCGCGCGCGCGGTCGGCGGCCAGCACCACCGCGCTGCGGCTGACGGGATCGACATCGCCCGGGCTGCCATCGGTCATGCCGACGATCGACAGGCGGACGCGGGGGTCCGCCAGCGCCTGGCGCGCCCAGGCCGCCAGCGCGTCATCGGTTTCGTTGGGCACGGCCGAACCCGGTGCGAAGCTCAGCGCAGCGCTCGCCACCGGCATGGCGGGGGACGGGGGGCTGGGCATCGGCGCGGGCGGCGGCACGGCGGCCGGCGTCCCTGCACCGAATTGCGCGCGCAACCCGGTCATCAGCGCGGGGCGGCGATCGGTGCCGATCGCCTGGACCAGCACCAGAAAGCCGACGAGCAGCAGCGCCAGGTCGGCCAGCGTCACCAGCCAGATCGGGCGGGAGGGCGGCGTATCGGGAAATTCGAAACGGGTCATGCGACGCTCGCCAGGCTGGGCCCGGGCTTATGGGGCGTGCCGCCGTTCATGCCGCTTCCGGTACCGCCGCCCAGCGTCACGCCGGCCGAGCGGCGGGGGGCTTCGCGCGCGGCGAGCGCGGCCAGCGGCGCGTCCATCCGGGTGCGTTCAAAGGCTTCGATCCGCGCCGCGCGGCGCAGGCGCATCGCGATCGGTTGCGCGATCAGATTGGCGAACAGCGCGCCGTACAGCGTGGCGAGCAGCGCGATCGCCATCGCGCCGCCGATCCGCTGCGGATCGTTCATCGTTGCGAACATGGTCGCCAGGCCGATCAGCGTCCCCACCATTCCCATGGCGGGGGCGACCTCGGCGGCGCCCGCCCAGATATCGGCGACCGCCAGATGGCGCTCGACCCGACCGGCGCGGGCCAATATGGTCCGGGCGACCACCGCCTCGGGCCCCTCGCCATCGACGATCGCGGCGATCGCCTCGGCCAGATCGGGATCGGTGACGACCGAACGATCGAGCGTCAGCACGCCGTGGCGGCGCGCGATGCGGGAGAGATGGCCGATCTGTTCGATCAGCGGGTCGGCCGAAAACGGCTTGCGGACCAGCACGGTCAATGCCGCGACCGCGCGCCGCGCATCCCGCCAGGGCGTGCGCAACAGCGTTGCGAGCAGGGTGCCACCCAACACGATCGCCAGCGCGGCCGGGTCGAGGAATTGAGCAAGGGGGGGCAGAGCGGTCATGCCCGCCCCTACGCAAGGACCGGGCCAGTTTCGATAGGGCGGGATTCCACGGCGCGCGCCGAACCGGATGAGGGTGCCGCCGCGCTGAGGGGCGCTGCCACCCGTTGCCGCCGACCGGCAAGCGAGGCGGCAAGCGCCGGCAAGGGCTTGCCGGATTCAGGCTGCAGCCCCGGCCTGCCGCCCTGCTTCCCCTCCAAGGCGCGCAATTGGCACGATGATTGCGAAACCTCGGTGGCGTGACGTTTGCGCGTGGGAAAGGAGGTTGATCGATGGCCATGGAAACGCTCTTCGGCGTGCACGGTGCGGCTCTGGAAGTCCGGGGGCAGCGCATGGGCGTGCTGGCGTCCAACATCGCCAACGCCTCCACTCCCGGCTTCAAGGCGCGCGACATTGATTTCAAGGCGGCGCTCGCCGCCGTCGAGGGCGGGCAGCAGGACCAGGGCATCGCCAAGGCGACGAAATACCGCATCCCGCTCCAGACCTCGCTCGACGGCAACACGGTCGAACTGGCCGAGGAGCAGACCGCCTTCGCCGAGAATGCCGTCCAATATCAGACGACGCTGTCGTTCCTGAACGGACGCATCTCCACCATCACCCGCGCGCTGAAGGGCGAATAAGCGATGGCGAACTCCCCGCTTTCCATCTTCCAGGTCGCCGGGCGCGCCATGTCGGCGCAGCTGGTGCGGATGAACACGACCGCGTCCAACCTGGCCAATGCGGGTGGCATCGCGGGGTCGGCCGAGACCGCGTACAAGACGATGAAGCCGGTGTTCCGCACCAGCTTCGACGCCGCGACCGGCTTGTCCACCGTCGATGTCGAGAAGATCGTGACGGCGGGCGAAGCCCCCACCAAGCGCCACGACCCCAACAACCCGCTGGCCGACAAGGACGGCAACGTCTTCGAGGCGGCGGTCGACGAAACCCGCGAGCTGGTCGACATGATGGAGACGGCGCGCACCTATCAGAACAATGTCGAGGTGATGCAGACGGCCAAGTCGCTGATCCTCGACACCCTCAAGCTGGGTCGCTGATCATGACGACGACTTCTTCCATCAGCTCGACGCTCGACAGTCTGGGCATCAAGCGCGCCGGTAGCGGCAGTTCGGCCGCCGCGACGACCGGCGCCAAGAAGACCACGCTCGATCAGTCCTCGTTCCTGCAACTGCTGACTGCGCAGTTGAAGAACCAGGATCCGTTCGCGCCGATGGACAACACCCAGATGGTCGCCCAGATGGCGCAATTCTCCAGCGTGGCGGGCATCTCCGAGATGAACACCACCCTGTCGTCGATCGCGACCAAGCTGAACGCGACCAAGCCCGCCGATGCGCTGAACTATGTCGGCAAGACCGTTCTGACCGCGGGATCGGTCGCCTATGGCCGCACCAGCGGCGGCCTGGCGGGGCAGGTCGAACTCGATGACGCGGCGTCCGACGTGCAGGTCACCATCGCCGACTCGAAGGGCGGGGTGCTGAAGACGCTGTCGCTGGGCGCGCAGAAGGCGGGCACCGCCAGCTATGACTGGGACGGCAAGCTGGACAATGGCAGCGAAGCCGGTTCGGGCCCGTTCACCATCTCGGTCTCCGCCAACAACGGTAACACCGCGGTCACCAGCCGCTCGCTCGTCTGGGCGCCGGTCCAGTCGGTGTCGATGCCCAGTTCCGGCAATCCCGTCCTGACCGTCGCCGGACTCGGCCAGGTCCAGTTGTCCGCCGTCCGCTCGGTCGGCTGATCCCCCTTTCGCACCAGGAAGATAGCCCATGTCCTTCTACACTTCGCTGAGCGGCCTCAAGGCCTCGCAGACCGACATGTCGGTCATCTCGCACAACCTCGCCAATGTCGGCACCAACGGCTTCAAGAAGAGCCGTGCGGAATTCGCCGATGTGATGGCGGCGAACTTCGCGACCGATCCGTTCAAGCAGGTCGGTTCCGGTACGGTGGTCAAGGCCAACCGGCAGAATTTCAAGGAGGGCAATTACACCAGCACCTCCAGCGCGCTGGACCTCGCCATTTCGGGCGACGGCTTCTTCACGGTGCAGTCGGGGGGCAGCACCGGCACGCTCAACTATACCCGCAACGGCTCGTTCCAGGTCGACACCAACAATTACGTCACCGACGCGCAGGGCAACAAGCTGCAGGTCTTTCCGGTCGATGGAGACGGCAATGTCACTTCGTCCGGCAATGATGGCCTGACCAGCCTGCAACTGCCCGCGACCAGCGGTACGCCGGTCGCCACCAAGAAGGTGACGCTGGACGTCAACCTGTCGAGCACCGCCGTGGCGCCGACCGGGACCTTCGACCGCACCAACATGAGCACCTACAACAACACGACCCAGACCAAGATCTATGACGCGTCGGGCAACGCCATGACGCTGACCAATTATTATGTGCGCAAGCCGCTGCCGGTCGATTCCAGCGGCAATGCGATCAAGCCGTCCGACGGCAGCAGCACCTGGCAGGTCTACAGCTTTGTCGGCGACCAGCAGATGACGGTCGGCGGTTCCAAGTCGCCGGTCGAGCTGACCTTCGATTCGGGCGGCAACATGACCCAGCCGACCGCGGCGATCAAATTCGACGACTATACGCCGCGTACCTCGATCGTGTCGCAGCCGCTGAGCCTCGACTATACCGGATCGTCGCAGTCGGGGTCGATCTTCTCGGTCGCGTCGCGCACCCAGGACGGCAAGGCGGTCGGCCTGTTGTCGGGCGTGGCGGTGGGCGAGGACGGCCTGATCACGGCCTCCTTCTCCAATGGCGAGACGGCCAATCTGGGCAAGGTGGCGGTGGCGACCTTCGTCAACATGCCCGGCCTGCGCCAGGAGGGGAACAGCTATTGGGAAGCGACCGGCAAGTCGGGCGCGGCCAAGTTCGGCACCGCCAATCAGGGGGCCTATGGCGCGATCCGGTCCAGCACCATCGAGGGGTCGAACGTCGACATCACCGAGGAACTGGTCAATCTGATCGCCGCGCAGCGCAATTTCCAGGCGAATGCCAAGGCGCTCGATACGTCGAGCCAGATCTCGCAGACCATCTTCAACATCCGCAGCTAAGCGCGCGGGGCGAGGTAGCAGGGGGCAGCGATGGACAAGCTGGTCTATACGGCGGCGACCGGATTGCGGGCGCACATGGCGGCGCAGTCGGCGATCGCCAACAATATGGCCAATGCGTCGACCATCGGTTTTCGCGCCGACCGCGTCGTGTTCGACCGCATCGACCTGAAGGGCGGCGGCGCGGCGTTCGAGGCGCGGATGCCCACCGCCGAGGAAGTGACCGACGCCGACCGCGCACCGGGCACGGTACAGCATACCGGCAACCCGCTGGACGTGGCGGTCGCGACGTCCAGCGCGTGGCTGGCGGTGCAGGCGCCGGACGGGTCGGAGGCCTATACGCGGCGCGGCGACCTGGAGGTCACCGCATCGGGCGTGCTCCAGACCGGCGACGGCTATCCGGTGATCGGCCAGAACGGGCCGATCACCGTGCCGCCCTACAACTCGCTGACCGTATCGCCCGACGGCACCGTGTCGATCATCCCGCTGGGCGCGGGGCCGGACACGCAGGCGCAGGTGATCGACCGCATGAAGCTGGCCGATACCCGCGTCTCGCAGACGGTGAAGGGGCTGGACAATCTGCTGCGCGTCAAGGGCGGCGGGGCGTTGCCGCAGGACATGGACGCCACCGTCCAGTCGGGCGCGCTCGAAGGGTCGAACGTCAACATGACCCAGACGCTGGTCGACATGATCGAGAATCAGCGCAGCTACGAGGTGCAGGCCAACCTCATGAAAGAGGCCAAGTCGATGGACGAGAACAGCGCATCGCTGATGCGGCTGCCGAGCTGAGGATCAAGGAACCATGTCTTCCGCCGCCATGCACATCGCGCGCACCGGGCTCGACGCCCAGGACATGCGCATGCGGGTCATCTCGAACAACCTGGCCAACGTCAACACGACCGGGTTCAAGCGCGATCGCGCCGCGTTCGAGACGCTGGCCTATCAGACGATCACCGCGCCGGGCGCGGCCAGCTCGACCGAGAGCAAATATGCGACCGGCCTGAACCTGGGTACCGGCGTCCGCATCCAGGGCACCGCGCGGATCAACACGCAAGGTGCGATGCAGACCACCAACAACAGCCTGGACATGGCGCTGGACGGCGAGGGCTTCTTCCAGGTGCAGATGCCGGGCGGCACGCTGGGCTATACCCGCGCGGGCAATTTCTCGCGGTCGGCCGAGGGACTGCTGGTCACCTCGGAAGGTTATCAGGTGATGCCCGGCATCACGGTGCCCGATGGCGCGACGCAGATCACGATCGGCACCGACGGCACGGTGTCGGCGACGGTCCAGGGACAGACCGCCCCGTCCGAGATCGGCCAGATCCAGGTCGCGACCTTCCCCAATCCGGCGGGCCTTCAGTCCAAGGGCGACAATTACCTGACCGAAACCGCCGCCTCGGGCGCGGTGAACATGGGCGTCGCGGGGCTCGAGGGGCGCGGCCAGATCCGGCAGGGCATGCTCGAAGGCTCGAACGTCAATGTCGTCGAGGAACTGGTCGACATGATCGAGACGCAGCGCGCCTATGAGGTCAACTCGAAGATGATCAAGTCGACCGACGAGATGCTCCAATACGCCAACCAGAATCTGTGAGCGTGACGATGCGGATCACCCTTCCTCGCTTCGACTATTGGATCGAGCTGACGCTGTCGGCGGCGGCGGGCGTCATGGTCGTCGCCGCGCTGGCCCCCGCGCCCGCGCAGGCCAGCCTGTTCGGCCGGAAGGCGCCGGCGGAGGATTTCTCCACCGTGCGCCCGCCGGCTATGCCAATGCCACCCGCCGCGCAGCCAACCGGCGCGATCTTCCAGGCGTCGGACGGCTATGCCGCGCTTTACGAAGGCTGGCGCGCGCGCCGGGTCGGCGATCCGCTGACCATCGTGCTGGTCGAACGGACGGCGGCATCCAAGTCGGCGACGTCGAAGCTGGGCTCCAAGGGCGATCTCGGCCTTAACCCGCCGACCACGGGGCCGCTCGGCTCGCTGCTGAAGTCGACCGATATCGGCATGGGCGGCAGCCGCAACTTCAACGGCGCGGGTGCGGCCGACCAGTCCAACTCGCTGTCGGGCGAGATCAGCGTGACCGTCGCGCAGGTCTTCCCCAACGGCACGATGCTGGTCCAGGGGCAGAAGCGCGTGACTCTCAATCGGGGTGACGAGTTCATCCAGATCAAGGGGCTGGTCCGCTCCGCCGATATCGGCATCGACAATCGGGTGCTGTCCACGCGCGTCGCCGATGCGCAGATCGCCTATACCGGCAAGGGCGATGTCGCCCGCGCCAGCCGCCAGGGCTGGCTGAGCCGGTTCTTCCAAGCCGTCAGCCCGTTCTGAGGCCGCTTCGCGATGATCCACCGCTTCCTCCTCACCCTGCTCGCCGCGCTCTTCGTCGCGACCCCGGCCTGTGCCGATCGCATCAAGGATCTGGGCGGGTTCCAGGGTATCCGTACCAACCAGCTGACCGGCTATGGCGTGGTCGTGGGCCTGCCCGGCACGGGTGACGACAATCTGGACTATACCGTCCAGTCGCTGAAGGCCGTCGTCTCGCGCTTCGGGTTGCAGATGCCGCCGGGTGCCAGCCAGGGCTTGAAGAATGCCGCGGTGGTGTTGGTCACGGCCGACTTGCCGCCCTTCGCCAAGCCCGGCCAGAAGCTTGACATCACCGTCGCCTCGATGGGCAAGGCCAAGTCGCTTCGCGGCGGCAGCCTGATCCTCACCCCGCTTCAGGGGGCCGATGGCCAGATCTATGCGATGGCGCAGGGCAATCTGGCGGTCGGCGGACTGGGCGCGGAAGGCGCGGACGGGTCGAAGATCGTCGTCAACGTGCCCTCCACCGGCCGCATTCCCGAAGGGGCGACGGTCGAACGCGCCGTCGCCACCGGCTTCGACACCGCGCCCACGCTGACCTTCAACCTGGCCCGCGCCGATTTCACCACCGCGCAGAATGTCGCGCAGGCGATCAATGGCCGGCTGGGCATGGGGACGGCCCAGGCGATGGACGCTGTGTCGGTCGCGGTCCGCGCGCCGATGGGTGCCGATGTCCGCGCGATGCTGATGTCCGAGATCGAGAATCTCGACGTCGCCTCGGCCGAGCCGTCGGCCAAGGTCATCGTCAACGCCCGCACCGGCACGGTCGTCATCAACTCGGCGGTGCGGGTCGGCGCGGCGGCGGTCACGCACGGCAAGCTGACCGTGAAGATCGACGAGAATCAGCGGGTCAGCCAGCCCGCGCCGTTCAGCGGCGGCCAGACCGTCGTCACGCCCAAGTCGGGCGTCTCGGTGGAGGAGGAGCGTCGCCCGATGTTCCTGCTCAGCCCCGGTCCCCGGCTCGCCGATGTGGTCAAGGCGGTGAACGCGATCGGCGCGGCCCCGTCCGACCTGGTCGCCATTCTGGAAGCGCTCAAGGAAGCGGGCGCGCTCAAGGCGGAACTGATCGTGCTATGACCGGGTCCATCGCATCCACGCCCGCCGCGGCGGCCATCACGGGCACGGTGTCGACCGACACCCGCCGCCTGTCCAACGGCGCCAATCTGGACAAGGCGGGCACCCAGTTCGAGGCGATCTTCACCGGCATGATGCTCAAGGCCATGCGCCAGACCAAGCTGGGCGAAACACTGTTCGACTCGAAGGCGCTCGACACGTTTCGCGACATGCAGGACCAGCAGGTGGCGCAAAGCATGGCGGCCCATGCCCCGATGGGGATCGGCAAGGCGGTGACGGATTTCCTCGCAAAATCGCAACCCAATATTAACCAGGGTTGATGTAGTCCGGCGCCATGAGCGACCTGCTCTCCATTGGCGCTTCGGGCGTCCGCGCATATCAGACCGCGCTGACGGCGGTTGGTGAGAATATCGCCAACGTCGCGACGGACGGCTATTCGCGACGGACGGTCAGCCTGCGCGAGGTGGTGCCGGCCGCCGGGCTGGCGGCGAACAAGGTGTCGGCCGGGTCGGGCGTGTCGGTGCTGGGCATCGCACGCGCCACCGATACCTATGCTTCGGCCGCCGTGCGCTCCGCCACCGCCGATCTGTCGCGGACCCAGACGGGGGCGACCTGGCTGAGCCGGATCGAAAGCGCGATGACCGGGGATCAGGTGTCGTCGCGACTGACCAGCTTCTTTACCACCGCGCGCACGCTGGCGGCGGAGCCGACCTCGACGGCAGTGCGCGCCACGCTGCTGGAAACCGCGCGTTCGACCTCCACCGCCTTTACCGCGACGGATGCCGCGTTCGATCAGATCCAGTCTGATTTCGACGGCCAGGCCCGACAGGCGGCGCAGAACCTGTCCTCGCTCGCCGTCTCGCTCGTCCGCGTCAATGACGGGCTGGGCCGGACCCAGCCGGGCACCGCCGCGGCGGCGCAGTTGGCGGACCAGCGCGACCAGATCCTGGCGCAGATGAGTTCGCTGTCGGATATCACGACGACGACGGACCAGCTCGGCCGTGCGACGGTGCGGCTGGGCGATCGGGCGGGGCCGGTGCTGGCCTCGACCGACATGGTCGGCTCGGTCACGTTCACCCGGCGCAGCGACGGCAGCGTCGGTTTCAACGTCGCGTTGAACGGCGAGGTCAGCGACTTCACCCCCAGCGGCGGGGCGCTGGCCGGCATGCTCGACGGCGCGGAACGGATTTCCACGACGCGCGCCGCCTTCAACCAGGTGGCCAAGGATTTCGTCGATACCGTCAACGGACTGCAAAGCGGCGGTCAGGATCTGAACGGGACGCAGGGCACCGCCATGTTCTCGATCGCATCGGGCACCGCGCAGGTCAGCCTGGTGATGACCGATGGGGCGAAGATCGCGGCGGCGACCAACGGCCAGGGATCGCGCAACGCCGACAATCTGGCCGCGCTGGAGTCCGCGCGCGGCTCGGTGCGGTTCGAGTCGCGGTTGACCCAGATCGTCACCGACAACGCGACCGCGCTCAAGCAGCGCCAGACCATCGCCGATGCGCAGAGCGCGATCGTGGATGGTGCCAAGTCCTCGCTTTCGGCGGCGTCGGGCGTCACGCTCGATGCGGAAGCGGTGACGCTGATGCGCTTTCAACAGGCCTATTCGGCGTCCAGCCGCGTCATTCAGGCGGCGCGTGAGACCTTCCAGTCCATCCTCGAGATCCGGTGACGGCGATGCAGATTTCCACCAATGCCTTCTATGACAGTGCGGCACGGCGGATGGCGTCGCTGACCGGCAAGGCCAATGCGCTTCAGGCCCAGATTTCGACCGGCAAGAAGATTCAGAATCCGTCCGACGATGCCGCCGCCGCCGCGCAGATCGCCGAATTCGACCGGCGCGACGCGGATGATGCGGTCTACAAGACCAATCTGACGCTGGCGGGGTCGCTGCTGCAACAGGCGGATACGACCCTGACTCAGATCGGCACCCAGGTGCAAAAGGCGCTGGAACTGGCGACCCAGGCGGCGAACGGTACGCTGAACGCCGCGAACCGGTCGAGCATCGGCGATCAACTGGCGGCGATCCGCGACACGATGCTGGGACTCGCCAATTCCAAGGACGCGCGCGGCCAGTCGCTGTTCGGGGCGGCGTCGGGCGCGGATGCGGTGACCCAGGCGAACGGCACCTACACCTATAGCGCGGCCAATGTGTCGGCGATTCCCATCGCGGATGGCCAGACCATGGAAGTGACGGTCGGCGCCGACCGGGTGTTCAAGGCGGGCGACAGCGACACGTTCAATGTGTTGAATACGCTCATCACCGCTTTGAAGTCGGGGTCGAGCGATGTCTCCGGGACGATCAAGGACGCGATGACCAAATTGTCGGCCGCCAATGACAATGTCGCGGCGGTGCAGGCGTCGATCGGCGCCCGCGAGGCGCGGGTCGACCTGCAGACGAACCTGCAGCAGCAGGCGGGCACCGACCGCGCCACGTTGCGCTCCGCGATCCAGGATGTCGATGCTTCCACCGCCATCATCCAGTTGCAGCAGACGATGACCGTGTTGCAGGCGACCCAGGCCAGCTTCACCAAGCTGTCGGGCCTTTCGCTGTTCGATTATCTGAAGTGATGCGCGGGGCGCCGCGCCGCCCACGACCCTGCCCGCGACCCTGCCGGCAAACGGGCCCGATATACGGACCCCGGTAACCCTATGTTGACGGGGTGACGCTAAGCCCGGGGGATGGAACGGCCGCCATGCCGGTCTTCTGGAGAATCGGTTTACCATGTTTCCTGCCATCGGTCTCGTCATCCTGCTCGGCATGGTCTTTGGCGGCTTCGCCATTACCGGCGGCGCGTTGGGCCCCGTGTTCGAGGCGATCCCCCATGAAATGCTCATCATCGGCGGTGCCGCCGTGGGCGCGCTCATCATCGGCAATTCCGGTAAGGAGTTGAAGGCGCTGGGCGGCGCGATGGGCAAGATCTTCAAGGGGCCGAAATACAAGAAGCAGGACTATCTCGACGTCATCTTCCTCGTCTCCAAGCTGATGAAGATGTTGCGCACCGAAGGGCCGATCGCGCTGGAGCCGCATGTCGAGGACCCGAAGTCCTCCTCGGTCTTCGCCGAATATCCGCGACTCGTCGCCGACCATACGCTGGTCAACCTGATCGCCGACACGCTGCGCCTGATCGTCGTGTCGTCGGGCACGCTCGACGTCCATGCGGTCGAGGAGGTGATGGATAACGCCATCAAGACCCATCATCACGAGGTCGAAGGGCCGCACGGGACGCTCCAGAGCCTGGCCGATTCGCTGCCCGCGCTGGGCATCGTCGCGGCGGTGCTGGGCATCGTGAAGACCATGGGGTCGATCGACAAGCCGCCAAGCGTGCTCGGCGCGATGATCGGCTCGGCGCTGGTCGGGACCTTCATGGGCGTGTTGCTCGCCTATGGCATCGTCAATCCGTTCGCGAACCGCCTGCAACAGGTGATCGATGCGGATGCCGCCATCTATCATGTGGTCAAGCAGATCATCATCGCCTCGCTCCACGGCCATCCGCAGCCGCTGGTGATCGAAGCCGCCCGCTCGGGCATCGCCCACAAGGACCAGCCCGGCTTCGCCGAGGTGTTCGACGGTCTGCGGGGCCGTTAAGCCATGGCGCGCGCACCGCATGGCAAGAATGAACCGCCCAAGATCATCATCGTCAAGAAGATCGTCGCCGAAGGGCATGGCGGGCATCATGGCGGTGCGTGGAAGGTCGCCTATGCCGATTTCGTGACGGCGATGATGGCGTTCTTCCTGCTGTTGTGGCTGCTGGGCGCGACCACCGAAAAGCAGCGCAAGGGCATTGCCGACTATTTCGCCCCGACCCTGCTCGACACCCGGTCGATGGGGGTGGGGGGCGGTACGCCGAACGGCGGATCGAGCGCGAATGGCATCTCCAGCCGCAACAGCAGCACCGCGATCGTCCAGACGGTGGTCCCGCGCGTCAATGGGCAGGGCGGCGAGAAGCCCGGCACCGGCGACAAGGGTTCGCTGCGCAATCCCGATGCGCTCGCACGCGACCAGCGCAGCTTTGCCATGCTGAAGCGCGAACTGCTCAGCAAGATGGAAAGCACGCCGTCGCTCAAGAAGCTGGCCCAGCAGGTGCGATTCATCCCAACCGATGAAGGGCTGCGCATCGACCTGGTCGACAACGCCAATTATTCGATGTTCGCCAGTGGCACGACGACGCTGGAGCCCGAAGCATCGGCACTGATCGGCACCATCGCCAAGTCGATCGCGGGTCTGCCCAATACGATCATGATCCGCGGGCATACCGATGCGGTGCCCTATGGCGATCCGCGCGCGATGAACAACTGGATGTTGTCATCGAGCCGTGCCGAGGCGACCCGGCGGCGCCTGGCGGCGGGGGGGCTGGCGGAGGCGCGGTTCGAACGGATCGAGGGCGTCGCCGATCGCGAGCCGATGATCGCCGGAAACCCCGCCGACCCGCGCAACCGCCGCGTGGCGATCACCCTGCTCTATCGCAAGGGCGCATTCGGCCGGTAATGGCGGGGGCCGTGGCCGGTCTTCGCAGCAGCCGTTCGTCCCGTCCCGCCCGCATCATAAAGAAAGCCCGCCGGGGATTTTCCTGTCCTGGGAGAAGACAGGAACCCCCGACGGGCGGTGCGGCGCCTGGATCGCGCGAGGTGGCGAGAGGATTATTCCTCGGTCGCGCCCTCGGCACCCTTGCGCGGCTTGCGCGCGGCGGTCGTGCCGTTGCGCGGGCCCGGCTTGCGACCGAGGCCGATCTTCTTCGCCATCGCGCGACGGCTTTCCGAATAGGTCTCGGCGACCATCGGATAATCGGACTTCAGGCCATAACGCTCGCGATATTCCTCCGGCGTCAGGCCGTGGGTCGCCAGGTGGCGGCGGAGCGTCTTGTACGGCTTGCCGTCGATCATCGAGATGATGTGATCCTTCGACGCCAGCGACTTGCGAACCGACACGGCCGGAACATATTCCGTCGGGGTTTCGGCATCGGTCGCCTGCGGCGCGCTACCCAGCAGCGAAGACACGGTCTCGTGCATCTTGTGCAGGAAAGCGGGAACCTCCTCCGACGACGTGCGGGTATTGGGATTTCCCAGCCACGCAATGGTCAGTTCGGTCGCCAATTCTACGGCATTCACATCGATAGGGTCGTCGGCCATGATACGCTCCTTGTTATTCTCGGCCGCAACTAAACAAACATCTAGCCACGTCAACCATTTGAAGTGGTAGCATGGAATAATGAGGTCGCTGATTTCGCTGATCTTGATCAGGTTCCAAAAAAAAGGCAGGCGACCGGTGTGGCACAGGTGCCAAACGCCATCCGGACTCCGCCATATTTTGAGATGGGGATGGCAAAGCTTGCCGTCCGTGCGTAAAGTTCAGAAAAATCATAAAATTCATATTTATGAATGGGATATGGTCAGGGTGCCCGTATGGCGGCGGTGTTGGCGCATCGATGATTGCAGATTTTGCAACAAAAATTGATTAGGATGCATTTGTGTTAATCGTGACGCTGGGCCAAAGGAGCCGGGCCTTTCAGGCATCCTCTCCTAAAAACTTTCACGGCTGGTCTTCGGACCAGCCTTTTTTTTGGCTTTGCTTGGAGGGTGGTTGCGCCTAGGCTGCTCCCCATCGCGACGCGTCAATGATATAAAATGCAGGAGTGGAGGCCGCCGGGAAACCGGCCAGGCGCGTCGACGTCGGGGGTTGAGCGATCGGCATTGCTCCCCCCAAATTCCCTGACCATCGATATTATAGCTGGCCGGAGGCCGATCGCGGCATGGCGCGCGGGATTCAGCCTTTGTCGGGAGCCGTCTTATGCTGGATGAACTGGTCCAGCGCTGCGAGGGCCAGTCCGGCAAGGGCGGTCGCTTCGGATCGTTCCGGGGCAGCGGGGGCGGGCTGTGCGGGTTGTGGCTCAGCGTCGCTCCCTGGTTCGGTGGATGAAGAGGCCGGGGCGCGTCCGATCTCGCGCGCGAGCGCGGTGGCCGCGACCATCAGGCCCGTGGCCAGCAATTGTCGGCCGACGGGGCCGCGCGCCTGGTCGAGCAGGATCTGTCCTGCACGGTGGAGCGGCGATGGCGTCTCGGCGGCCTGCTGCTTTTCTTTCTTCTGCTTGCCTTTCTGCTTCTTCTTGCCCATCCGACCACTCCGTTCACAGTGTGTCGATGATATAATACACGTCGAGGCCGGGACAAGGTCGCGGTGTATCGGTCGATCGGATAGGGCGGCTGGTGGGGTCAGCCACCCAATGTGCGGGCGCGACGGCGCTGGACCGAGCTGCCAATGCCCATCGACTCGCGATACTTGGCGACCGTCCGCCGGGCGATGTCGAAGCCCTTGGCCTGAAGCAGGTCGACCAGCGTGTCGTCGGACAGGATCCGGGCGCCTTCGCCCGCGATCAGCGTCCGGATCGCGCTTTTCACCGCTTCGGCCGACACCGCATCCCCGCCATCGGCCGCGGCTATTCCGCTGGTGAAGAAATATTTGAGTTCGAACAGCCCGCGCGCGCAGCTCAGATACTTGTTGCTGGTCACGCGGCTGACCGTCGATTCGTGCATCCCGATCGCCTCGGCAACCCGCGCCAGCGTCAGCGGCTTGAGGTGCGCGACGCCGTGCAGGAAGAACGCCTCCTGCTGCTTCACGATCTCGGTCGCGACCCGGATGATCGTCCGTTGCCGTTGGTCGAGCGCCTTCATCAGCCAGTTGGCGCTGGCCAGGCAATCGGCCAGCCATGCCTTGGATCCCTTGTCCTGCGGGCCGTGGCGGAGCTCCTGATAATAGCGGCGATTGACCAGCACGCGGGGCAGGGTGGCGCTGTTCAGCTCGATGCCCCAGCCCGCCTTGGTCCGCGTGACGAACAGGTCCGGCACCACCGCCTGAGACGGTTCGCCGCCATAGCGACAGCCGGGCTTGGGATCATAGCTGCGCAGTTCGCGGATCATGTCCGCCATATCCTCGTCATCGACCCCGCACAGCCGCTTGAGCCGCGCCAGATCGCCGCGCGCCAGCAGGTCGAGATTGGCGATCAGGCGGGCCATGCAGGGATCATAGCGATCAACCTCACGCGCCTGAATCGCCAGGCATTCGGCCAGGTCGCGCGCACCGACGCCGGTAGGGTCGAAGCCCTGCACCACCGCCAGCACCGATTCGGCCGCCTCCACCGTCACGCCCAGCCGCTCGGCGATGTCGCGTACCGGAACGGTCAGATAGCCCGCGTCGTCGAGCTGGTCGATGATATGCACGGCGATGGTCAGCCGCACGCCCGACAGCGCCAGCGTCGCCTGTGCGGTCAGATGCTCGGCGAGATTGGGCGCATCGTCGGGCAGGGCGTTCCAGTCGGGGCCGTCCTCGCCGCCCAACCCGCCGCCCGCCGCTCCGCCGTTCAGCGACAGGCCGCCATCGGGCCCGGCACCGCCATCGGCGATGCTGTCCTGCTGATGGCTCTCGGTGGCGTAATCCAGGTCGAGCCCGCGATCCTCCGCCGGGGCGGTGCCCAGCACCAGTTCGTCCGCGCCGGCCGGACCCTCGCGCTCGGCGCGTTCGGGGGTGGCGACCTCGCGAATCCCCTGCGCGTCGAGCAGGGGGTTCTTCTCCACCTCATCGGCGATGAACGCCTCGATCTCCAGATTGGACAGCGCCAGCAGCTTGATCGCCTGCTGCAACTGCGGCGTCATCACCAGCGACTGGCTCTGGCGAACGTCCAGCCGCGGGGCCAGGCTCATGGCGCGCGCGTCCGTTCGGCCCCGCGCGCCCGCGGCCTGACGCAAGCGGCGGAACGAGACAGGGTGGAGCGGGGCGAGGCCGTCATCGGATCAGAGCGAAAAGCCCTCGCCCAGATAGAGGCGGCGGACATTGGCGTCGGCGACCAGTTCCTCCGGCGATCCGGTGAACAACACGCGCCCGTCATAGATGATGTAGGCGCGGTCGACGATGTCCAGCGTCTCGCGGACATTATGGTCGGTGATAAGGACGCCGATGTCGCGGCGCTTCAGGTCCTTCACCAGATCGCGGATATCGGCGATCGAGATCGGATCGATGCCCGCGAAGGGTTCGTCGAGCAGCATGATCGACGGATCGGCGGCCAGCGCGCGCGCAATCTCGGCGCGGCGACGCTCGCCGCCCGACAGCGCCATGGCGGGGGCGGCGCGCAGGCGGGTCAGCCCGAACTCCTCCAGCAGCCGGTCGAGCTTGCGCTTGCGCTCGGCGGGGTCGGGTTCGGCCAGTTCGAGGACGGTGGAGATATTCTTCTCGATCGACAGCCCGCGAAAGATCGATGTTTCCTGCGGCAGATAGCCCAGGCCCAGGATCGCGCGGCGATACATGGGCAGGCCGGTGATATCCTCGCCGTCCAGCATGATGCGGCCCGAATCGGGCTTCACCAGCCCCATGACCGAATAGAAGCAGGTGGTCTTGCCCGCGCCATTGGGGCCGAGCAGGCCGATCACCTCGCCGCGCCCGACCGACACCGACACGTCGGTCAGCACGACCCGCTTGTCATAGCTTTTGGCGATCGACACGACCTGAAGCCCATGGGCGACGGGGGGCTCCGCCACGGGACTGGTGCGATCGCTCGCGTCGCGGGTCGGGGTTTCCATGTCCATCGCCCTATCTCTCGCCCTGTCTCGTCTCTGTCAGGAGGGTCTTGTCGTTCGGGAGGGGAGCTTAGCGTGCCGGGCGGCGACCGCAAAGGTCGCGCCCTTAGCGGTGGCTCCGCCCGATCAGTTGCGCTGCGGAACCGAGAAGGTGCCGGTGACGCGACCCGACGGTGCGCGGGTCGTCGTCGTGCCGGTGCCGGCGCTCGCCCCGCCGGGCACGCCCGATCCGTCGATGACCGCGCGGCCGGTATCCAGGTTGAGGGTCAGTCGGCCGCCGCTGACCGTATTGCCGCCCTGTGTCAGGGTGACGCGGCCCAGCATCGTGATGACCCGGCGGTTGATGTCGTAGATGGCATATTGGCTCCGCGCGGTCTGGCCCGGCCGCTTGACCAGCACTCCGCCCGACGCGTCCAGCCGCGATACCTGCGGATCGCCGCCGATCACCTGCCCCGTATAGGCCACCGTCATCCGCGCGGCGTTGAGCGTCATCTCGGCCTGCCGCACCGAGACATTGCCCGACAGCACTGCGCGATTCGCCTTGTCCTGCAACTCGATATGATCCGCGCCGAAATCGATCGGCGCGTTCGTGTTGTGCCGAGTCTGGGCCGGGGCGACGGCCGCGAGGGCGATAAGGGCAGGGGCCATCACGGCGGAGAGCTTGTGCATGGCCCGTTATTTCGTGCTTTGCGGCACGATGCGCAAGCGTGCGTTGCCGTCGAGCGTCACCGTCCGGTTTTCCAGATTGGCACGGAGCCGATCCGCCTGGAACGTCCCCTGCCGCACGCGGCCGGTGACCGCGCCGCCCGATACGAGCGTCCGCTGCTGGAGGTCGATGGTCGCATCATGCGTCTGGAGATCATAGCCGCCCGCCGCCTGGAAATCGAGCGGGCCGTTGAGCATCACCTGTTCGGTGCGCATGTCGTAGCGCCCCGAATCGGCCTTGACCCAGGCGGGGCCGTCCGAGAGCTGGACACGTGCCGCAAGCTGGTTGAGCTGGACCACCGGCTCGGCCGAACTGCGCTGGATCGCGGAACCGGCGTCGAGCGAAAAAGGCTGTCCCTTGTCGTCGACGCCGCGATATTGCGCCGCCTGGATCTTCAGCCGCTCCTGCGCGACCTCGACCTTCTTCTTGTCGAGGACGAACGACACCTCGTTCGAGGTGTAGATCGGCGCCATCACCAGAAAGGCGGTCAGCGCGCCGATCGCGCTGGGCAGCATCCAGCGCGCCACCGCCACGAATCGGTCGTGACGGCTGCCCGGCGCGGCCCAGATCTGCCGCTGGGTGCGGGCGCGGTCGGCGATGTCGGACATGGCGGCTTCCTTACAGGGGAGCGACGGGGCGGCGGCGAATCAGGCGTGGGCGAAGATGTCGATCTCGGGCCAGCCGGCAAGGTCCAGCTCGGCGCGGGCGGGGAGGAAATCGAAACAGGCCTGTGCCAGTTCCATCCGCCCCTCGCGGACCAGCCGCCTGTCCAGCTCGACCTTCATCCGGTGCAGATAGCGGACGTCCGAGGCGGCATATTCGCGCTGCGCGTCGGACAGTTCGGGGGCGCCCCAGTCGGAGGATTGCTGCGCCTTGGACAATTCGACGCCCAGCAACTCGCGCACCAGCTCCTTCAGGCCATGGCGGTCGGTATAGGTCCGGATCAGCCGCGAGGCGATCTTGGTGCAATAGACCGGGGCGGCAACCACGCCCAGATAATGGCGAATCGCGGCAATGTCGAACCGCCCGAAATGATAGAGCTTCAGCCGCGCCGGATCGGCCAGCAGCGCGCGCAGATTGGGCGCGGCATAGTCGCTGTCCGGCGCGAAGCGCACCAGATGCTCGTCGGGGCCGCCATCGGACAGCTGGACCACGCACAGCCGGTCGCGCGGGGTGATGAGGCCCATCGTCTCGGTATCGACGGCGATGGCGGCACCGGCTGCGAACAGATCGGCGGGGATATCTTCTTCATGCAGATGAACGGTCATCCCTATGCCCTAGCGGTCGAGGGGCGAAGCCTCAACCGCGATCGGAGCGGGGAAGTGCGTCGGGACGAAGGTTTCTGCCGGGATGTTGTGGAGTTTTGGCCACATTTCGGACGCAATCGGCATGGTTCGCGGTAAAGCGACGCGGGCGTCGCACGATTTCGTTCGCGATGGATCGTCTTCTGCGTTATGCATCGGAACTAGGCGCAATAGGTTTGGCGCCTGAAGACCCGCGCTATTCGTCCGGCGTATGGTTTTTGATGACAGCATTTGCGGGCGAACCGGGAAGACGAACAGGGCTTATGGGTTTCGACAGAGGTAGCCGGGGCAATCGCGGCTCGCGTGGCCGCGACAAGCGGGACAATTTCGGCAGCGATGATTTCGGCGGCGGCAGCTTCGGCGGTGGTGATCGCTTCGGTGGCGGCGGCGGCGGTGGTGGTGGTTTCGGCGGCGGCCGTGGCGGCGGCATGCCCCCCCAGGTCGTTGGCGAGGGCACGGGCGTCGTCAAGTTCTTCAACGCGCAGAAGGGCTTCGGCTTCGTTGTGCGCGATGACGGCGGCGAGGACGTGTTCGTTCACATTTCGGCCGTCGAGCAGGCGGGCCTGACCGGTCTGGCCGAGGGTCAGCCGCTCGGCTTCACCCTGGTCGATCGTGGCGGCCGCATCTCGGCCACCGAATTGAAGATCGAGGGCGAACCGCTCCCCGTCCAGGAACGCGCTCCCCGCGAGCCGCGCGAAGGCGGCTTCGGCGGCGACCGCGATCGTGGTCCGCGTGGTGGTGCGGCCGGTGGCTTCGGTGCCGCGCCGCAGCGCCAGCTGACCGGTGAGAAGGCGACCGGCACGGTCAAGTTCTTCAACGCGATGAAGGGCTTCGGCTTCATTCAGCGCGACGACGGCCAGCCCGACGCGTTCGTGCACATCTCGGCCGTTGAGCGTGCCGGCATGGGTTCGCTGAACGAAGGCGATCGCCTGTCCTTCGAGATCGAGGTCGATCGTCGCGGCAAATATGCCGCCGTCAACCTTCAGAACGAAGGCTGAGCCTGACGGCCTGAGCCATTCCCTTTTCGGGCGACAGGGCCCGGCGTCGCAGCGATGTGACGCCGGGCCTTTTCGTTTTCGGTGCACCGTCGCTTTGCCGGACGCTTGCACGGTTAAGCGGAACACGGACGTTGAACCCATCGATGCCGCTCGGCCATGATCGGGCATGACTTGCGTTCCGCTCGGTCCGATCGCTCCCGAATCACCCCCGCCGCTGCCGGGATTCGAACGGCATGTCGGCAAGGCGGTCCTTCTCGAACCGCTTTCGGCCCGACATCTCGCGAATCTATGGGACGCCGTCCAGGGCGCGGATATCTCCTGGTCGTACCTGAAATATGGTCCATTCCCTGCCGAGGACGATCTCGCGCAGCATCTCGACCGAATTAGCGGCCTCGAACACCAGCCGTTTTTCGCGATCGTTCCGATATCGACCGGCAAGGCGGAAGGATGGGCGTCCTTCTGCGATATCGCGCCCCGCGACGCCGCGATCGAGATCGGGAGCATCTGGTTTTCACCACGGTTGCAAAGAACCCGCGCCGCCACGGAAGCGATTTTCCTGATGATGCGCCACGCCTTCGTGCTCGGCTATTATCGGGTCGCGTGGCGTTGCAATGCGCTGAACGCGGCGTCCATGCGGGCCGCGCGTCGTTTTGGCTTCACCTATGAAGGAACATGGCGCGGCGATGGCATCGTGAAGGGTCGCCGACGCGATACGGCGTGGTACTCGATCGTGGCCGCGGACTGGCCGGCCCGGCGCGCGCTGTTCGAATCATGGCTCGACGACGGCAATTTCGATGCCGAAGGCGTGGCCATCACGCCATTGACGCCAGCATGTTGAACCCGCGTCCGGCGACACCAGCCTGACGCTGTGACAGCAGGCGTGGCTCTCCACGGCTGGCGTTGCAAGCATGTCGCCTGCGGTCATGGGCGAACGAATCACGCCCGTTCGGAAATCCATGACAGCCCCTATGCCCGTTCCGGCTTTGTCGATATCGGCGGGGTCGCCTTCCTCGTCGGCCAAGGCCGCTGCGAACACCGGATCATGAGATTGCCGCTATGACCATCGACAGGATCACGACTCCGCTGCTGGGCGCGGTGCCCCATGGTTTTCTGGGGCGGCGCGGGGGCGTGTCGGCGGGCATCCATGGCGGGCTGAATGTCGGGTTCGGTTCGGATGACGATGCCGATGCGGTGGCGGAGAATCGCCGCCGCGCGCGCGACGCGGTGCGGCCGGGATCGCGACTCGTCACCTGTTACCAGATCCATTCGGCGGAGGCGGTGACGCTGCTCAGCGCGCCGGAGGAGGAGGCCCGCCCCCATGGCGATGCGCTGGTGACAAACCGGCCCGGGCTGCTGCTGGGCATCCTGACCGCCGATTGTGCGCCGGTGCTGTTCGCCGATGCGGCGGCGGGGGTGGTCGGCGCGGCCCATGCCGGGTGGAAGGGGGCGCTGGGCGGCATCACCGATGCGACCTTGCTCGCCATGGAGGCGCTGGGTGCCCGCCGCGACCGGATCGCCGTGGCGATCGGCCCGTGCATCGCGCGCGTCAGCTACGAGGTCGATAGCGCCTTTCTGCGTCGGTTCGCCGAGCAGGCACCGGAGAATGAACGTTTCTTTGCCGACGGTATCCGTCCCGACCATTATCAGTTCGATCTGGAGGCCTATGTCGCGCATCGCCTCGCCGCCGCCGGGGTCGCGCGCGTCGCCGCGCTGGGTGAGGATACCTATGCGCAGGAGGACCGATTCTTCAGCTTCCGCCGCGCGACCCATCGCGGCGAACCCTCCTATGGCCGCCAGATTTCGCTGATCGGTCTGGCTTGAGCCTCGCCAAACCCATTTGCCCCGCTATCCTTGGGCCATAGCCGCCGACCGAGCGGCCCTCATGTCCCAAGGAGATGCCCCATGCCGACCGAATCCGATCTGACCGGCGTTCCGCCGCAGACTCCGGCCCCGGCCGTCCGCAAGAGCGATGCGACCAGCATCGGCGACCGCAAGCTGAGCCCCTCGACGCTGATGATGGGCTATGGTTTCGACCCGGTCCTGTCCGAAGGATCGCTGAAGCCGCCGATCTTCCTGACCTCCACCTTCGTCTTTCCCAATGCGGCGGCGGGGAAGCGCCATTTCGAGGGCGTGACCGGCAAGCGGCCGGGCGGTGCGGACGGCCTGGTCTATTCGCGCTTCAACGGACCCAATCAGGAAATCCTCGAAGACCGACTCGCCATCTGGGACGAGGCGGAGGATGCCCTGACCTTTTCCAGCGGCATGGCGGCGATCGCCACGCTGTTCCTGTCGATGGTGCAGCCGGGCGACGTCATCGTCCATTCGGGGCCGCTCTATGCCGCGACCGAAACGCTGATCGGCCGGGTCCTCGGTCGCTTCGGGGTGAAATGGCTCGACTTCCCGGCGGGCGCGACGCGCGAGGAAATCGATGCCGTGCTGGCCAAGGCCGCCGATATCGGGCGCGTCGCGCTGATCTATCTGGAAAGCCCCGCCAACCCGACCAACGCGCTGGTCGATATCGAGGCGGTGGCCGGTGCGCGCGACGCGGCCTTTGCCGATGCGGACGAGAAGCCGCCCATCGCGATCGACAACACCTTTCTGGGGCCGCTATGGCAACGTCCGCTCAAGCATGGTGCCGATCTGGTCGTCTATTCGCTGACCAAATATGCGGGCGGCCATTCGGATCTGGTCGCGGGCGGCGTGTTGGGGTCGAAGGCGCACATCGCCACCATCCGATCGATGCGCAACACCATCGGCACGATCTGCGACCCCAACACCGCCTGGATGCTGCTGCGCTCGCTCGAGACGCTGGAGTTGCGCATGAGCCGCGCGGGGGAGAATGCGGCGAAGGTCTGCGCCTATCTGCGCGCCCATCCCAAGGTCGAGCGGGTCGGCTATCTCGGCTTTCTGGCGGACACGCCGGGCATGGAGCGGCAGGCGGATATCTATCGCCGCCACTGCACCGGCGGCGGTTCGACCTTCTCGCTCTATCTCAAGGGCGGCGAGGCGGAGTCGTTCCGGTTCCTCGACGCGCTGCGCATCGCCAAGCTGGCGGTGAGCCTCGGCGGGACCGAGACGCTGGCCAGCCATCCCGCCGCGATGACCCATCTGTCGGTCCCCGACGCGCGCAAGGCGGCGCTGGGCATCACCGACAATCTGGTCCGCATCTCGATCGGCGTCGAGGATGCCGATGACCTGATCGCCGATTGCGAACAGGCGCTGGCCGCAATCTGATCGGGGAGGGGGGAGGGAGCGTCCCTTCCCCCCTCACGCGGCGGCAAGCGCGGTGTAGAGTCGCGCGGTCAGCCGTCCCAGCGTCGCGCGAAACAGGCCCGGATCATCGAGCGCGCGCGACAGGGTGATCGCGCCCTGGATACCCCCGACCACATCCTGTGCCAGCGTCGTCGCGTGGTCCTCGGCCACGCCGCCGCGCTGCAAAGCGTCCTTCAACACCGCGATCCAGCGCTGGAAATAGCCGGCGATCGGCGCGGCGAAGGGATTGCGGGTCGCCCCCAGCCCCCAGGCGCCGATCAGGCAGGCGCGCCGCCCCGACTGGAAATAGCGGTCGATCGCGACCATCATTGCGTCGATGCCGGTGCGCGGATCCTCTGCCTCGGACAGCGGCGCGAAGACCGCCGTCTCGAACCAGGCGGCGATATTGGCCAGCACGGCCTCGGCCATCTCGCGCTTTCCGCCGGGGAAGAAGTGATAGAGGCTGCCCCGGCCGAGCCCGGTCGCGGTGCCGATCACCGACAGGCTGGCCCCGGCATAGCCGTGCTCGCGGAACGCCTCGGCCAGGCCCGGCAGCGCATCCGCGCGCTCGGCGATCAACCGCGCCATGGTTATAACCCCAATTCGGTCAGCGAGGGATGGTCGGCGGGCCGCGTCCCCTGCGGCCAGTGGAACAGCCGATCACGCTCGGCGATGGCGAGGTCGTTGATCGACGCGATCCGGCGCCGCATCCGGCCATCCTCGGCAAAGTCCCAATTCTCATTGCCATAGGATCGGAACCACTGGCCGTGCGCGTCATGCCATTCATAGGTGAAGCGCACCGCGATCCGGCTGCCCTCCTGCGCCCAGAGTTCCTTGATGAGGCGATAGCCCTGCTCGCGCGCCCATTTGCGCTGGAGAAAGGCGACGATCTCGGCCTGCCCGGTGATGAACTCGGCGCGGTTCCGCCACTGGCAATCGGGGGTATAGGCCAGCGCCACCCGTTCGGGGTCGCGGCTGTTCCACGCATCCTCGGCGGCGCGCACCTTCTGCGCGGCGGTTTCGGCCGTGAAGGGGGGAAGGGGTGGGCGAGAGGTCATGCGGCACCTGACCGGAAAATTGCACCTGTATCGATCGGTACAGATGCGCGGGCCGGGAATCAACATGGCTTTGGCCGTCCGCTATGTCCGGCCATGCTTGACAGGGATCGCCGCCGTGTCGAGGCTCTTGCCGAACCATTGCGAGGCGGTGACGAGACGATGCGTCCATATTCGGTACTGATCGCCCCATTGTTGCTGATCGCGTGCGGTTCCGCACCCCAGGTGAACCAGTCGGTCGAAAAGCTCGCCGCCTTCGACACCGCAGGGCCGGCCCAGGCACCAGGCCCCCCACATCCCACGGCCAGCAGCCGGATCGCCTATAGCTATACGATCACCTATGTCTTCGACCGGCGCGGCATGGCGCAGGTGCAGGAACGGCAGATGGCGCTTTGCCGGTCGCTGGGCCCGTCGCGCTGCCTGGTGATGAAATCCTCGATCCACGCGCCCGGGCCCAAGGACGACAGCGTTACCAACGAGGCGACGCTGCTGGTCGATGCCCGTATCGCGGCCGCGATCAGCCATCGTCTGGATGCGCTGGCCAAAGCGGGCGACGTCCTGTCGACGAACCACCGGGTCGAGGCGGAGGATGTGACTCGGCAGGTGATCGACACCGACGCCCGCGTCCGCGCCAAACAGGCGCTCGCCGCCCGGCTGCTCGCCATCATCCAGTCGGGCAAGGGCAATGTCGGGGAATTGGTGCAGGCCGAACGCGCCTATGCCGCCACCCAGGAGGAACTGGACGCCGCGCGTGGCGAACAGGCCAATCTGGCGCAGCGCGTCGCCATGTCGCCGATCGAGATCACCTATGTGCTAAACGAGACGCCGGGGGCGATGTCGCCGATCCGGGCCAGCATCGCCGCGGCGGGGCAGACCCTGACGGCGAGCGTCGCTGCGCTGATCACCGCCATCGTCGCGGGCCTGCCCTGGCTGATCGTCGGCGGTCTCGGCTTTGCCCTGCTGCGCCGGGCGTGGCGGCGGTGGGGCTGGCGCTGGCCGCGCCGGGCGCGGACCGATTCGCCGACGGGCTGAGCCGGGCGGCGGGGCGCAGAATCAGGCGCCGTGCCGTCTGACGATCGCGCCGCGCCGCGCGGCGATCATCCGCCATAACCCGCGGGGACGGGCCAGTCGGGCCGGGTCACCGCCAACGCGCGGAACAGCGTGCCCATGTCCTGCATCAGCCGGTTGCGATCGGCGAGCAGCGCGTCGGCGCGGTCGGGATGCGCGCGGGCGAGGGCGGCGGTCCGCTGGTCGATGCCCAGCGCGCCCAGCAGATCGCGCTGGGTCACCGGACCGAAGATGGCGAGCCCGGCCCCTTGCGCGGCGGCGGCCAGCGTCGTGAAATCGACATGCGCGCTCAAATCCTGCTCGCCCGGCCGGTCGAAGGGATTTGCATAGGCATGGCCGCGTACGGCTTGCAGCGTGTCGGCGACGGCGGGGCCTTCATAGCCATAATCGACGATCAGTGCGGCCCCCCCTTGCGCGGCGATTCGCATGGACAGGCTGCGCATCACCGCGACGCTGGCGGGTGATACCTCGATCACCGAACCGGCCTCTGCCTCGCGCAGCGGCCCGGGAATGATCTCATCCGGCACCGGCGGCCCGGCGATCGGCAGGAACAACAAGTCCTGCGCCGCGACCAGCCGCTCGTGCCAGCCATCCCCGCGCCGCACGATCTGGCGGATGGGCAGCGCGTCGAAAAACTCGTTCGCGACGACGATCAGTGGCTTGTCGGTGGGCAGCGTGTCGACCGAATCATGCCAGCGGGCTTCATCCACCCGCTGGGCCTGGGCCGTCCGCAGCGGCGGGCTGGTCTCGACGAAATGCAGGGTCGGGGTCAGTCCCGCCCTGGCCATCGCGCGCCGGGCGTCGGCGGCGAGCGTGCCGCGTCCGGGGCCCAGTTCGACCCAGTGCACCTCCGGCCGCCCCGCCCGGTCCCACAGATCGGCGCACCACAGGCCGACCAGTTCGCCGAACATCTGGCTGATCTCGGGACTGGTCGTGAAGTCGCCCGCCGCGCCCAGCGGGTCGCGGGTGCCGTAATAATGGGCGTTGGCGGCGGCCATGAACTGCGCGACGGGAATCGGCCCTGCCAGCGCGATGGCGCGGGCGAGCCGTTCGGGCAGCGCGTCCTCGGGCTCGGGCTTGTGATCGGCGGGGGGGATCAGCGGGTTCGTCATCCGCCAGCTCTGCCGCCCCGCCTTCGCCACCGCAAGGGGGCCGCAAGGGGCGGCCGCCTGCGTGTCAGGCGACGCTGTCCGGCCCTGCGATCGGCTCGACCCGGACGCGCCGTGCCTTGGCGCTGTTCATCAGGTACAGGCCGCCCAGGATCATCGGCACGCACAGCCACTGGCCCATGTGCAGCCCGGTCATCGCGGCGAATTCGCGCAACTGCTGGTCGGGCTCGCGGAAGAATTCGACGATGAAGCGCGCAATGCCATAGCCGAGCAGGAACACGCCCGACAGCTTGCCCGGATCATAGCGGGCCTTGGTCCGCCAGAAGACGAAGCTCATGACCGCGAACAGGATCAACCCCTCCAGCCCGGCCTCGTAGAGCTGGCTGGGATGGCGCGCGGGCTCGGGAATGCCGAACGGCATGGTGTGCGGGAAGATGATCGCCCAGGGCACGTCCGACGGCTTGCCCCACAGCTCGCCATTCACGAAATTGGCAAGACGGCCGAGAAACAGCCCGACCGGCGCGGTGCAGACCAGATAGTCGAGGATGCGCAGCCACTGGAGCTTGTGCTTGCGCGCGAAGAGATAGACACCGATCCCGGTGCCGACCGCGCCGCCATGAAAGCTCATCCCGCCGTCCCACAGCCGCAGGATGCGCAAGGGGTGCAGGAACATTTCGGGGGCGTAGAAGATCACATAGCCGATCCGTCCGCCCAGGATGATGCCCAGCGTCGCGTAGAAGACGAGGTCGTCGGCATGCGCGCGCGACATCGGCGCGCCGGGCCGGTCGAGCATCTTGCCCAGATACCACCAGCCGAACAGGATGCCGGTGATATAGGCCAGGCTGTACCAGCGCAGCGTGAAGAAGCCGATCGAGAAGATGTCCGGGTGCAACCCCAGATCCTCGAACCGGATATGGCCGGCGGCGGCCGCGAGCATGGGCAGGATCAAGCGTGTTTCCCTTATCTCTGACCCGCTTCCATAGAGCGACCATGCGTCAACACCAAGACCGCGCCGTGGGGTTCGTCGCGGACGGCGTTGGCGAGCGGCATCCACCCTGATCGACCGGTTCGCTTTGAGACACCGAAAGGCTGCGCTTGTCAGTCGGACAGGGTCCGGTAAGGCACGGGCGCATGACGGGAGTGAACAGGCGCGACATCCTGATCGGCGGCGGGGCGGGGATCGGCCTGCTGGTCGCCTATGGCCTGTGGCCGCGCGCCTATGCCCCCAACCTGCCGACGCGGGACGGCGAACAGGCGTTCGGCGCATGGTTGAAGATCGGTCGCGACGGGATCGTCACCGTCGCGGTGCCGCAGGCCGAGCAGGGCCAGGGGATCGCGACGGCGCTGGCGCAGGTCGTCGCCGACGAACTGGGCGCGGACTGGCGTAGCATCGGCGTCGAACCCGCGCCGCTCGGCCCGCCCTACGCCAATCCGATCGGCATCGATTCGCTGTTCGAGGGGGCGTTCGACGCGTTGCCGCAGGCGGTGCGCGACGAATGGCTGCGGCGCGACGGGATGATGTTGACCGGCGCGTCCAGCTCGATCCGCATGTTCGAGGGGCCCGCCCGCGCCGCCGCCGCGACGGCCCGGGCATTGATGGCGCAGGCCGCCGCGCGCCGCTGGGGCGTCGACTGGACCCGGTGCGAGGCGGCGGACGGCTTCATCACGCATCAGGGCCAAAGGCTGCGCTTCGCCGAACTGGCCGAGGCGGCGGCGGGGGAGACGGTGCCCCAGCCCTTGCCGCTGGGGACCGGCGGCGCGGGCAAGCTGGCCGGGCGCGATCTTCCCCGGCTCGATTCGCCCGCGAAGATCGACGGCTCCGCCAATTTCACCGCCGATATCCGCCTGCCCGACATGGTGCATGTGGCGCTTCGCCACGCGCCACTGGGCGACACGCGCGCGATTCGTATCGACCGGGATGCGGCGATGCGCGTGCGCGGGGGGATCGATGTGATCGAGGGGCCCGACTGGGTCGCGGTCGCCGCCGCCAGCTGGTGGATCGCGCAAAAGGGGCTGGACGCGCTCGCGCCCAGCGCGGTGTCCGGCGGGCCGCTGCCCGACAGCGCGACGATCGGCCGGATGCTGGAACAGGCGCTGGCCGGCGACGGGCAACAGGTCGTGTCGCGTGGCGATGTCGCGGGCGTGCTGGCGGAAGAGGGGGCGGGTGGGGGGCTGGTCCGGGCGGACTATCGCATCGCCGCTGGCGTCCATGCCGCGATCGAGCCGCGCGCGGCGGTGGCGGCATGGCGCGAAGGCGGGCTTGAGCTTTGGGTGCCGACCCAGGCTCCGACCCGCGCCCGGGCGATCGCGGCGCGCGCGGCGGGCATCGCCGAGCACCGCGTGGTCGTCCACGCCATGCCGGTCGGCGGATCGACCGGGGCCGCGCTGGAGTCCGAGGCGGTGGCGCAGGCGGCGATGATCGCCGCGCGGCTGAAGCGGCCGGTCAACCTGCAATGGTCGCGCGCCGACGATCTGCGCCGCGATGCCTTTCGCGCGCCGGTCAGGGCGAGGATGACCGCGCGGCTGGGGCAGGGCGGGATCGCAGGGTGGCGCAGCCGCATCGCGACGCCCGCCACCGGCGAGGCACTGGCCGAGCGCCTGCTGCCGGACGGATTGCGCCGCTGGGGGATGCGGGGCGCGCGGCATGGCGACGCCTATGCGATGGGCGGGGCGGTTCCGGCCTATGCGATCCCGGCGCTGGCGGTGCATCATCACCGTGCCGACCTGCCCATTCCCACCGGCCATGGGCGCGGGGGCGCGCATGTCGCCCATTGCTTCGTCATCGAATCCTTCCTCGACGAACTGGCGCAGCGGGCGCGCGCCGATCCGCTCGCCTGGCGATTGCGCCTGTTGGGGGACGCGCCACGGCTGGCGCGGTGCCTGTCGACGGCCGCGTCGCTGGGCGGCTGGGACGGCGAGCGGGCGGCGAGCGGGCAGGGATTGGCCGCGCATGGCTTTCGCGGCAGTTTCGCTGCGGTGCTGGCCGAGGCGCATCGCGACGATCGGGGCCATCCGGTCGTCGATCGGCTGGTCGCCGCAGTCGATTGCGGACGCGTCATCGCGCCCGATCTCTTGCGGCAGCAGATCGAGGGCGGGTTGCTGTTCGGGCTGGCGGCGTGGCGCGGCGCGGCGACCGGATTTGCCCATGGCCTTGCAACCGCCGATCGACTGGACGCGCTCCGGCTTCCCCGGCTCGCCGATACACCCGATATCACGATCGAACTGATCGATTCCGACGAAGCGCCCGGCGGGGTTTCCGAACTGGCCGTGCCCCCGGTCGCCCCCGCCATCGCCAATGCTCTTGCCACCTTGCCCGGCTTCCCACGGATACGAAGCCTGCCGATGGAGTTGTCCGCCTGATGCTATCTCCCGATCATCCCCCCGTCCCGCGCCCCAGGATCGGCGTGCTCCTGATGAATCTGGGCACGCCCGACGCGCCGGAGCCGCGCGCGGTGAAGCGCTATCTGCGCGAATTCCTGTCCGATCGGCGGGTGATCGAGATCCCGGCGCTGTTGTGGCAGCCGATCCTACGCGGCATCATCCTGAACACCCGACCCAAAAAGTCGGCGCACGCCTATTCGCTGGTGTGGCGCGACGACGGTTCGCCGCTGGCCGCGATCACCCGCGCGCAGGCTGCGGCGCTCAAGGATGCGTTCGGGCCGGAGGTCCTGGTCGACTGGGCGATGCGCTATGGCCGCCCCGCCATTGCCGACCGGGTCCAGGCGATGAAGGATGCGGGATGCGAGCGCATCCTGCTCGCGCCGCTCTATCCGCAATATTCCGCGGCAACGACCGCGACGGCGAATGACAAGGCATTCGCGCAACTGGCGACGATGCGCTGGCAACCCGCAATCCGCACCCTGCCGCCTTATTATGACGATCCGCTCTATATCGACGCGCTGAAGCAGCAACTGGCGGCGCAGCTCGACGCGCTCGATTTCGAGCCCCAGGCGATTCTGGCCAGCTTTCACGGCATGCCGCTGCGGACGCTCGAACTTGGCGATCCCTATCATTGCCATTGCCGCAAGACCGCGCGCCTCCTGGCCGAGGCGATGAAGGAGCGGCTGAACGGTCGCGAGTTGCTGGTGTCCTTCCAGTCGCGTTTCGGGCGCGCCAAATGGCTGGAACCGGCGACCGACACCACGCTCGAATCGCTGCCCGGGCGCGGCATCCGCAAGGTGGCGATCCTCGCGCCGGGCTTCTCGGCGGATTGTATCGAAACGCTGGAGGAACTGGCCATTCGCGGGCGTGAGAGCTTCGAGGGCGCGGGGGGCACCCATTTCGCCTATCTGCCATGCCTCAACGATGCCGACCCCGGCATGGCGATGCTGCGCGGACTGATCGCGCGCGAGCTGGAAGGTTGGTTGCCGTAGCGTAATATAGCGTTTCGCCGGCCCCTTGGGCATTGCGGATGCACGTTGCCTCTTTTATGCCACAATCTCAATTGGGAGAGGTGTAATGACACGGGTTGCGATCGTGACGGGCGGTACGCGTGGTATTGGCGAGGCGGTCAGCCTGGCCCTGAAAGAGGCGGGCATCGTCGTCGCCGCCAATTATGCGGGCAATGACGAACGGGCCCAGGCCTTTGCCGAGCGTACGGGTATCAAGGCCTATAAGTGGGATGTCGCCGATTATGACGCGGTGCAGGCGGGCGTCGCGCAGGTGGTCGAGGACCTCGGCCCTGTCGATATCGTCGTGAACAATGCGGGGATCACCCGCGACGGCACGCTGCTCAAGATGACCTACCAGATGTGGAAGGAGGTCGTGGACACCAACCTTGGCGGGTGCTTCAACATGGCCAAGGCGGTGTTCGCGGGGATGCGCGATCGCAAATGGGGCCGGATCGTCAATATCGGTTCGATCAACGGCCAGGCCGGGCAATATGGCCAGGTCAATTATGCCGCCGCCAAGTCGGGCATCCATGGCTTCACCAAGGCGCTAGCGCATGAAGGCGCGCGCTTCGGCGTGACGGTCAATGCCATCGCGCCGGGCTATATCGACACCGACATGGTCGCCGCGGTCCCCGCCGATGTGCTGGAAAAGATCGTCGCCAAGATTCCGGTCGGCCGTCTGGGCCAGGCGCATGAGATCGCACGCGGCGTCGCCTTCCTCTGCTCGGACGAGGCGGCGTTCGTCACCGGCTCGACCCTGTCGATCAACGGTGGCCAGCACATGTATTGAGATGGCAAGGACGCCGGCCTCCCCAGGGGGAGACCGGCGTCCCGTCCTCGATACGCTACGCGAGGAAACGCACAGGCGGGCGGGGAGGCTATGCTCCCCGCTCGCGTATAAGGGGTCAGCGGCAATAGCCGGGGCGGCCCGACCGTTCGATCGCGCGGCCCGCCAGCGCGCCCGCGCCGCCGCCGATCAGCGTGCCGAGCGTGCGGTCGCCATCGGTATCGATGGTGCGGCCCAGCAGGCCACCGGCCACCGCGCCGACGATGGTGCCCGTCGTGCCCGAGCGACGGCATTTCTGATACCGATACTCGGCGCGCTCACCGTCGCTATAGCCACGATTATAGCGGTCTGCATGATAGGACCGGCGATACCGCTGGGCGTCCGCGGCGGTGGCGGGCAGGACGGCGCCACCGATCATCGCCAGCGTGGTCGCTGTCAGGGTCAGGGTCTTCATCATGATTTCACTCCCGAAACATTTGCGATCGACGGTGTTGCCCGTCGTCGTTGATCCGTTTCTGGAAGATCCGCATTGACCCGTTCCTGAATGCCGCGGTTATCCGCGGTTCATCGAAGCGGCCGTGAAATCCTTCGGACGTGTCGCGGTGCAGCGCGTATGAGGCGGCGATGCGTATCTTCCTGTCCTGCCTGCTACTCCTCGTCCTGCTGCCTGGTTGGTCGGGGGAGCAAAGGCTGCCGTTGCTGGGATCAAAGGCGGCGATGGACGTGCGGCCGGTGGCGCTCGATCCCCGTGATCCCGCGCGGCGCCGGATCGGCGCGCTGACCTATCTCGGCGGTATCGAGCTGGTCAGCCGCGATCCGGCCTTTGGCGGATTCTCCTCTCTGATGGTGCGGGGGGACCGGTTCACGCTGCTCAGCGATGGCGGCAATATCGTGCAATTCGCGATGGGGGCGGACTGGCAGCCGCATGGCCTGCGATTCGGTAATCTTCCCGCCGGTCCCGGCCGGGGCTGGGAAAAGCGCGACCGGGACAGCGAATCGATGGCGGTCGACCTGCGCACCGGCACGCTCTGGGTCGGGTTCGAGGGGTATAACCAGATCTGGCGCTATGCCCCCGATTTCACGCGGGCCGAGGCCTATGTCGCGCCCCGGGCGATGGCGAAATGGCCGCGCAATGGGGGCGCCGAATCGCTGGCGCGGATGCCGGACGGCCGTTTCGTGATGATTTCGGAAGAAGCCAGGGTGCCGCGCCCGGCATGGCGTGGGAGCGAGGAGTCGCGCTGCACGACCCGGCAGGGGCTGATCTTCGCGGGCGATCCGCTGCGCCATGATCCCCGCCGATTCGCCTATCGCGTGACACCGTATTTCGATGTCGCCGATGCCGGGGCGTTACCGGACGGGTCGCTGGTGGTGGTCGAGCGGCGCTTCCGCCTGCCCTTCCGTTTCTCGAACCGTATCATGCTGGTGCCGGCCGCCGAGATCGCGCCGGGGCGAATCGCGCGCGGGCAACTGCTGGCCGAACTCGACGCGCCGTTGGTCCATGACAATTTCGAGGGAGTCGCGGTGACGCAGGAGGCGGGGGCGACGATCCTGTGGCTGGTGTCGGACGACAACCAAATGCTGTTGCAGCACAGCTATCTGCTGAAATTCCGGCTGGATCGGCGGCGCTGAGCGCTGCTCGCCCGGGCGTCCGATGGCGCTGGGCCTGCAATAAGGGTGAGGGTCAGGCGGGCCCGCCAATCATGCCATCCCCCACGACGAAAACCCGCCGCCCCGGGGAGCGGCGGGCTTCGAAACCCTGGACGTCGCGGCGTCGATTACGCGGCGGCGGCTTCGGTCTTGGCGCTGGCCAGCTTCTTCACGACATCGCGCTTGAGGCGACGGGCGCGCAGCGAAAGCTGTTCGTCCGAGGTCTTGACCAGCCAGTTGTCGAGGCCGCCATTGTGCTCGACCGAGCGCAGGCCGTGGGTCGAAACGCGAAGACGGACGCTCTTTTCCAGCGCGTCGGAAATCAGCGTGACGTTCTGCAGGTTCGGCAGGAACGTACGCTTGGTCTTGTTGTTGGCGTGGGAAACATTGTTGCCCACCTGCCGGCCCTTGCCGGTCAGCTCGCAAATGCGCGACATGATCGTTATCCTGGTTTCAGGCAATGCCCGGAAAGGCCGCGCGGATACCGTGTTCCCGCGCGCCCGTCAACCGATTCCCCATGAGCGATCGTGCAACCGCCCCCGGAACGGGGCGTTGTTACGCCAACGAACCTGATGGAGCCAGACCCATGCGCGCCTTTCTTGTCCTCATCGGCATCGTCCTGCTGTTGGCCGCCGGAGCCATGGCGATGGGCTGGATCAGCATCGACCAGACCCGCCCCGCCGTCGTCCAGGCCCCGAAATTCCGTGCCGAAGGACCCAAGGTGTCGGTGGGCACCACCACCAGGACGGTCGAGGTGCCCACCGTTTCGGTCGAAAAGCCGGGCGACAACGCCCAATAGGCCGGGCTCGGGGCCGCATGGCCGACACTCTCACGCCTGCCCCGGCTTGCCCCTGCGCCGGGGGCGGGGCAGGGAAGCCTGATGTTCCCGCTTCCCGAACCGATGCGCCTGGCGCTCGATGCCGCCCGACGGGCGGGGGACGCGGGCGAGGTGCCGGTGGGCGCGGTGGTCGTTCATCGGGGCGCGATCCTGGCGGTGGCCGCCAATGCGCCGCGCCGCCTGCATGATCCGACCGCGCATGCCGAAATCCAGGCGATTCGCGAGGCGGCGGCGGTGCTGCGACGCGACCGGCTGGAGGATTGCGATCTCTGGGTGACGCTGGAGCCCTGTGCGATGTGCGCGGGTGCCATCGCCCATGCGCGTATCGCGCGACTCTATTATGCGGCCAGCGATCCCAAGGGCGGCGCGGTGGAACATGGCCCCCGTTTCTTTGCCCAGCCCACCTGTCATCACCGGCCCGACCTTTATACCGGCATTGGCGAGGCGGAGGCGGCGCGTCTGTTGCGCGATTTCTTCGCGGCGCGGCGGTAGCGGGCCGGGGTCACGCCGGCATCATCCGCTCCGATGCCGGCGAACAGATCATTCTAGCCATGGCGACCCATGGCGCCGCGCCATCCGCGTCGGTTCGGCTCCGGCTGCGCACTCTGCAAAGAAAAAGGGCCCGCGCAGATGGTCTGCACGGGCCCCGCTGTCATCGCCGCGACGAAGCGCCGGCCAAGGATCAGCGCAGATCGCCCTCGCGGATCGGCACGATCTTGATCTCGACGCGGCGGTTGGCGGCGCGGCCCGCGTCGGTGTCGTTGGACGCGATCGGCTGGGTCTTGCCAAAGCCGCGCGTACCGATCCGCGCGGCCTGCACCCCGCGCGAGGTCAGGTAATCGGCCACGGCCACCGCGCGGCGTTCCGACAATGCCTGGTTATAGGAGTCGCTGCCGGTCGAATCGGTGTGGCCGTACACGTCGATATAGGTCTGCTTATATTGCGACAGCACGTCCGACACCTGATCCAGCGTCTGGCGGAACTGCGGCTGCACCGTCGACGAATCATAGGCGAAGGTGATGCCCGACGGCAGGTTCAGCAGCAGGTCGTCACCCTGGCGGACGACCTGCACATCGGTTCCCGCGGTGCGGGCGCGCAGATCGCGCTCCTGCTTGTCCATATAGGCGCCGATGCCCGCGCCAGCGAGGCCGCCAATGCCCGCGCCCAGGATCTTTTCGGTCCGGTCATGCCGACCGCCGACCAGATCGCCGAGCAGATAGCCGCCGAGCGCCCCGCCCAGTCCGCCGATCGCCGTCTTGGACAGACGCTGCTGCCCGGTTTCCGGATCGGTGGTGCAGGCCGAGGTAGCGACCAGCGCCGACAGCGCGGCCAGGGTCAGGAACTTTGCGGACGTCTTCATGCGATCACCCCTGTTAAATCTGTCACGTTTCACCCCGGAACGCGAAGCAGGGCGCGCTTGTTCCGCATCCGATCTGAACGGAAGATGACGACGGGAGTTGTCGAAGGCTGGTCCCGCCCGCTATGAGCGCTGTACACCGATGGCAACGCTGCCCCCCTTTCCCTGGATCGACGTCCTCATCATCCTCGCGCTCGTCGCGTTGAACGGGGCCTTTGCCATGAGCGAGCTGGCGATCGTCTCCTCGCGCCGCGCCCGGCTTGAGGCGATGGCGCGCAGCGGGCGCAGCGGCGCGCGGACCGCGCTGGCGCTGGCCGCCGATCCGGGCAAGTTCCTGTCGACGGTGCAGATCGGCATCACCCTGACCGGCATCATCGCGGGCGCCTATTCGGGGGCGAGCCTGGGCACGCCGACGGCGGCGCGGCTGGAGGCGATGGGCGTGTCGCCCGCGACGGCGGCGACGCTGGGCTTTGCGCTGGTCATCGGCGTGACGACCTATGCCTCTCTGATCCTGGGCGAGCTTGTTCCCAAGCAATTCGCGCTGCGCAAGCCCGAGCCGATCGCCGCGTTCGTCGCGGTGCCGATGCGCTGGCTGGCCATCGTGACCGCGCCGATCGTCTGGCTGCTCGATTCGACCAGCGCGGTGATCTTCAAGCTGCTGCGCCTCAGCCGCGACAATGAGGATCAGGTGACCGCCGAGGAATTGCACCTGATCGTCGCCGAGGCGTCCAAGTCGGGCGTGATCGAGGAGCATGAGCGATCGATCATCTCGGGCGTCGTCCGCCTCGCCGACCGGCCGGTGCGCGAGGTGATGACGCCGCGAACCGAGATCGACTGGCTGGACTGCACGCTGGATGACGAATCGATCCGGGCCAAGCTGCTCGAAAGCCCGCGCACCCGCCTGCCGGTGGGCGATGGTTCGATCGACGCGGTGGTCGGCGTCGTGCAGGCGCGCGACATCGTCATGGCGTTGTTCCGGGGCGAGCATCTCGACCTGAAGCGGCTGATGCGCAAGGCGCCGGTCGTGATCGATCGGATCGATGCGATGGACGCATTGCTGGCGCTGCGCCAGGCCGATGTGCCCATGGCGCTGATCCATGACGAATATGGCCATTTCGAAGGGATCGTGACCCCGTCCGACCTGCTGGCGGCGATTGCGGGGGAGTTCGCCTCCGACGCCGAGCCGGGCGAAGCCCCCTCCGTGGTCGAGCGCGACGACGGATCGTTGCTGGTCGCGGGCACCATGTCGGCGGATGCGCTGGCCGACCGGCTGGGCATCGACCTGCCCGACGACCGCGACTATGCCACCGTGGCAGGACTGGCGCTGGCGGTGTTCCGGCATTTGCCGGGCGAGGGTGAGAGTTTCGTCGAGCAGGGCTGGCGCTTCGAGGTCGTCGATCTCGACGGACGCCGGATCGACAAGCTGCTGGTCAGCGAAGCATAGGCCGGGCGCCCCCAAGGTCGGTGGCTCCCTCCCGGAGCCCTTCCGGTGTGTATTTCCGATGAGCCGTGAACCTGCGGCGCGGGTGGTCGCCTGCTGCATGATGCGGCAGGCGAGGGCGAGGGAGTGAAGAGCCGCAAGATCCCGGGCGTCTCGTTCAAGCAAATCGGCGTGGCGGCGAAAGCAGGTCGGCTTGGCGGTTGGCGGTTGGCGACCCGGTATTCGCGGCGCGCCGGCGGGTGATCCCTGACCGATCTGGGCGCAATAGACTCTGTCTTATGTGATGGCGTGGACACGCGAATGCATCCTGTCCTCACAGCGGCGGCCTGCGTCACGCCGGTTGTGGGCGTCGCTCAAGCCCATCTCGTCATGGGCCGGGTCGGGCAGCCTCGACCCGATATCTGCGCTGCTACAGCCTGCCAGCGGCGAGCGTTGTCAGGATGAGCATAGTCCGTGCTGTCGGTCAGCCCACAGGGCGTCCGGACCGCGGCAGAACATTTGGGAGGGGCGCGTATGGAGCGGGTAACGGGAATCGAACCCGTGTATTCAGCTTGGAAGGCTGCTGCACTACCATTGTGCTATACCCGCAACGTCTTGGAAAACCTAGGTTTTCTCGATCATGGTTGCCGATGTTCCAACGGTTGTTCCGTTGGAATTCCAACATGTCCGGGGCGGCTCTTAGCCAAAGGGCCGCCCCGCTGCAAGTGTCAACGCAGCATCGCTCCTGCCGCGCGAGCGTCGGTTATTGCATCGTCGATTGCTGCGTCATCCAAATTCAGCTGCTCGAGGAAGCGGCTTAATCCGTTGGTATCCGGTTGCTCCCAGCGACTGACACGTCCGGTGGGATGCAGAATTGCATACTCGTTGGTCACATCGTCTTCCTCACCATCGGTGGTGACAGATACGGGTGGTCCGCCATTGCCAACCAGCCATGCAATAACGGGCTTAATCCATATGCTTGTTGGCGCGCCCCCTTCATCAACGATGCCGATATAGAACGTTCCAGGCATAGCGGGTGTCGATGTGAAGTGCGCACGTTGAAGGCGGGCCTGATAAGAGGCTGGAAACTGAACCCTGCCCCCTTCTTTCAGCTGTGCGATTACTTGATTGCCATCAATCCAGTATCGGTCGATCGATGAGATATGGTAAAACATATTGCTATCGGACCTGAGAAACATTTAAGGTTTATTCCTTTCCGGCCTATTGCGTTGATGATAATGAAATTCGATGCGAATCGGTCTTGCAAACGGTGTTTGGTACAACGGATTTAGCGCGGTTTTCGCCGGCATCGGTGCTGCAATGGGCGCGACGGCTACGGGGCTTCCGTTTTATGCGGGATGTGCAAGCATAGGGCTGGGCGTCTTTCTGTTCGTCTGGGGAATTACCATAAACGATCGACAATGGTGGAAGCTAACGCGGTCAAGCGAAAATGAGGAGTCGCTTATGTCGTCACCAAAAGATAATACCTTTGTAGGTTCGGTGCACCCAGGTCTTGCCGCTGGCAGCGGGAACACAGTTGTCGACGTGGCTGACATCAATGGAAACTTGATCCTCAATCGTGGCGGGCTGGCGATTGGTCATGGAGCAAAAGCGGATTCTACGTCGATTGCCATAGGAGCGGGCGCAGTGTCAGGCAAAGAGAATGAAAACGGTAGAGGTGTAGGCGCCGATCTAGTCTTAGGTGACGCGGAAATCACCGGGTCGCATTTTCGTGGTTCTTCCCTAGGTCTTAAAATCCAAGGAACCGGCGGTACAGTTGTAATCAGAAATAGCACGGCGATTGGCGGCCGTGACGGAGGCTTGCACATTTCCAACTCGCCCGCTTCTGACAAGAAAGACCGGCGAGAATAACGGCCATACTTGCTGCAGTGTATTGGTCGAAATGTTTCAGTAGCGCCGTTTAGGCAATTTTGTTTTCTCGACCTACCTGCTTCGGTGCGCGTTCGTGGGTGAGGTCGACCGCCAGCATCGCCATGCCCGTGGTGCGGGGCAAATAGGTCTCCAAGATCTTCTTCACCGTTTCGAGCTGGTGACCGGTGATCGCCGATATCAGGTGATCGGGCAGGCCGCGCTGTCCCATGATGACGACGCATGTCCGGCGGAAGTCGCGGAACTGGAGATCCTCGATTTCGCGGGCCAGCTGGGTGTCACCTGCCTTCGACGTCACGTCGACGGCCTTGGCGCGGATCGCGCTGAACGACCGCTGGAAATACATCTGGCGCGTTGTCCGCTCCTTGCGATCGGCGGCCGTCCAGGTCTGGTCGCGGCCTTCGTCGAACAGGATCGTGGTCAGACCCTTGGCCTTGGCGGCCGCGATGGCGACCTCCATCTTTTCGCGGGCGTCCATCGTGACGGGGACGCCGACCCACAGGTTCGTCTTGCCCTGGCGCAGGCGGATACCCATCACACGGCCGTCCTTTTCTCGGGCGGCCATGCGCGCATAGACGGCGGGATCGTCCGCCTCATAGGGCTGGATCTCGTCATAGCGGCTCTGCAGCAGCTTCAGCAGATCCTCTTCGCGTTGCCCGATGGTCCAGGCCATGATCATGGCGGCGGCCATGTTGGGGCGGTCGAGCGCGATCGCGGCGTCGACCAGTGCCTGGCGGGCCAGCGCGCTGGCAAATTGCTGCCGTGGCGCGGGGGCGGACAGGTCCAGATCCTTGGCGGCCGGGTTGCTGGTGATATGCTCGTTATTGAGCGCCCAGGACCAGAGGGCACGTAACACTTTCAGCGTGTTGTAGGCCGAGGTGGCGCGCACGACGCCTTTGCGGGGCGCGTAGAGCGCGTCGCGGAACGCCTTGATGTTGTCCAGCGAGATGGCGTCCATGCGCTCCTTGCCCGCCCAGCGGGAAATGACGCCCAGTTTCGAGGCATACTCGACCTGGGTCTTTTCGCTCAGCTTGGGGAAGCGGCTGGTGCGAAACTCGGCAATGACCGCGTCGACGGTGTGGCGCTTCTCGATCCGCTTCACGTCGCGCGGGCAGGCGGTGCCGTCGCGCCAAGCCGCTATTTCCGCGTTGCGTGCGCGGGCGGCCTTGATCGCCGCGTCCTCGTCCTGGCCCAGCTTGAGCGGTTTCCAGCCCGCCTTTTTCAGGGTGGCGGAGGGCTCCCAATAATAGCGGATGCCGCCAGCGGTGTTCTTGATGCGGAAACAGGGGATCGAGATCTTCGCCATGGCGGGGGCTCCTGTGGCGGTGAGAGGGTGCGCGCCGGGCGGGGCGGCGTCAAGCGGCCTGGCGGTGTCGCTGGCGCTCGGCTTCGCGGTGATCGGCCAGCGCGTCGCGCGCGACGCGGGCTTCGGGCAGGTTGGTGGAGTGCCACAGCACGTCGTGGGCAATCTCCAGCGTCAGCAGGCGGCGTTCCGCGTCATCGGCCGGGATGCGCCTGGCCTCGACCAGCTGGGGCCAGTGCTGGCGGCGCAAGGTGATTTCGCGACGCAGGCCGTGGATTATTTCCGACCAGGTGGCGATCGGGAAGCCAGGGGACCGTTCAAGCGCGCCCCAGTCTTCCGCAATGGCGCGGGCGATGCGCAGCTCGCGATCGGCGTCGATGCGCGACATGCGGCCTTTTGCGACGCGATCGGGGAAGGTGGTGAGGCGCGCGGCGTGCAGCTGCGCCGCCTCCGCCTTCATCGCCGACCAGAAGCTGTCCGGCTGCAGCGCGCCGAGCGGCCGATCGTCGCGATAGAAGGCGAAGTCGTGGGCGAAGGTCACTTCCGCCCCTCCCCGTGCGAGAGCGCGGAGATAGTCGGCAGCGGCAGCCAGCCATCAAACGCAAAATCGGGAACTCCGCCATAACCGGGGAACAGGTTCCACCCGAGATCATACTCGCCCGGCGATGCTCCTGGATGGCGGATCACGAACCAGCGTCCGTTGTAATGCCGGTCGCGATCCAGCGCGTAATCATTGTTATATCTGGCAAGGATGTACGATCCATCTTTCGGTGCGAGCGACATCGGCTGCAACTCCACCTCCCCCGCCGGGACCGCATCGACAGCGGGCGCTTCGATCATCTGGGCAGCGCGCTCAAGATATCCAGCCTCTCGCAACGCCTCGGCGGGCGTATTGCGCAAAGCGGCAGCCATATCGGCACGGGCTTTCGCATCAACAGCGGGCGCGGGGGTGGCAGGAAGATAGCGGATAGCGGCCCGGAATGAGGGCACCCACGTTTCCCACAAAGCCTGACCGCCTCGCAGAATACGATAAGGGCGCTCCCCTCGATGGCTGAGCAATTCCGATACAGCGTCTTTTAACTGCGCATCGGCCAGCCCCTCCGCCGCATCGCCCGCGCGGCTGTCGAGGGCGGCGAGCATTACGCGGGCATCGGCCCGGCACTTCTCGGCAAAGTCCCAGGTCAGCGGGACCTTGCCGTCGCGACCGTCCAGCTTGTCAGTTGGGTCGAGCGGCCACCGCGTCGGCGGGTTGATGGGCCCGGTGCCACCGGGATAGCGGTGTAGCCCCAGCGCCTTAGCGACTATCTCCACGCGCGGGTCAGCCTCGCGCACAGCATCCGGCGTCTGGGTGGTCATGCTGCACCTCGCTCTGCGATAATGTCATGGGCTGCCCGGAACACGTCGCGGGGCGTGCGGATACGTCGGGTCGGCGTCTCGCCATCCTCGTCCCAATCGCAGAAATGATAATGGACGTAGGTCGCCAGCGCGGCATAGGCCGATTGCTCGTCCCATTCCGGCTGGTAATAACCGCTGACCTCACCGACCATGACAGTGCGCGGCCATGGGTGCGAAGGCCGATAGACCTTGATGTAGGGATATTGGGTGCCCGCCCGGCATCGTGGAGCCGCGACAAGCCCGTCTTCCCGGATGATGTCAGCGTGCACACTTGGGCAACGCTCCCAATGCTTCCGGGCTCGAACAATCAGGCCGTGATAGTTGTCACCGGCCTGCGATAGGAATTGCTCGCGCTTATCGCCCAGCAGCGGCAACAGAGGTGCCGCGCGCTTCGACAGCTTTTTCAGGATGCGCAGGTTCATGCCTTCCCCCCATCGCTGGCGTGAGAGGCGGGGGTGGCGGGTTCATTCGCGTAGGGCACCGACGATGCGAACGGCTCTAACGCCTTGTCGAGCGCGCCCTGCTCATCCTGCGGCAACAAGCCGGTGTCGAAGGCCTCGCGTGCAGCGATGACCAGCGTTACGAAGCTCTGTGGAAGCCCCTCCCCCTGGCGGATCGCGTCTGCGGAGAGGGTGGATAGGGCGTGACGAATGGTAGGCCAGCGATAGTACACATCCTCCATCCCGGCGTCGGTGTACTGGTCGCCTTCCTCATCCAGCTCTTTCAGAGCGCGCTTGACCTGCTCCACCAGTCCCACCGCCTCCCGATCCATCGCGGGCGGGGCGGCGCGGGAAAGGTCGCGGGCGATGCGATACAGCCGATCGGTGTCGCCTTGGTCGAAGCCCATGTTGGGCGTGGCAAAGCGCCACACCCGAGCCGCCACATCGTGCAGAAACTCGCTATCCGTCTGCGTCACGGACTTCGCGCTGTCGGGCATTTGGTCAGCCATCCTAATCGACCTTTCGATAGATGATGGTGCCCCGGTCCTGGGGCAGGTAGCTGCGCTGGAACTTCAGGCGGCGCAGCAGGCGTGAGACGATCATACCGTCGACGGTGATGCCGGGCGGGGTGACGGGCTTCAGGACCTCGACCGCCTTTTCCAGGGCGATGCTGGTGAGGCCGCCTTCATCGAGATAGCCGCCGAGGAAGGCGCGCATGGCCTACAGGGTGCCGGGCGATGGGTGGGTCATCGCGTCCGGCTCCCATAGCTGCCATAGCGCATGGCGATCAGTGCCTTGGCGACCAGGCTCCAGACGTGATCGCGCAGGCGCGGGTGGGACAGCACCTGGGCTTCGCGGGACAGCGTGTTCGCCAGCATCGCCTTGTGCAGGGCCTCCGCCGATCGGCCGCGCATCGTGCGGACGCGGTAGTCGCCCGACTGTACGGTGCCCCCGATATTGTCGATCGTCATCCGGGCGATTTCGGTGACGTTGCCGGTGACGGCCGACCACAGTTCGACGCGGACGACGATCATGACCGTGCCTCTTCATCGGCCTTCGCCAGATCGACCAGCCAGTTCCATGCCCCGGCCAGTGCGCGGGCATTCAGCGGCAAGTTAGGGCTGGTGCCGGTGTGGCAGAGCACAGTGTTGGTGCCGACGGGGTAAAGGCCATGCATATGCTGATCCCCCTGTTGACCGAAATACTCTTCGGTCAGGCGGCAGCTGGCGGTGACGTGCGCGCCATGGGCTTCCGGGTCGAGGGCAGGCGTCTGCCCCCATTCCACATGGCCGGTCGCCAGCAGGCGTTCCGCAATGTCGGTCGGCAGGTAAAGTTTCCAATCGGCTTTCAGGATCGCCGCGATCAGCCGGTCGACTTCGTCATTGGTCAAATGGTCGAGGAGGACGTCGCGCTCGATCGCGCTGGCGGCCATACGGAAGGCGGCGCGAAGCTTCGTGCTTTGGAGTATGAAATCAACCACGGTCCGCCTCCGTCGTCGCGGGGGCGTGGTCCAGCCAGTCGATCGCGGCCCAGATCAGGGCGGCGGCCTTGACCAAGTTGGCGCGCGGATTTTCGGGCTTCCAGAACTGATCGTCCCAGGGCCAGCTATCGGGGTCCGGCTTTGCCAATTCGCGGGTGGCTTGTGCGGGCGGGGTGCACATCTGCACGATGAAGGCGTTCAGATAGTTGCCGGCGGCAGCCGGCATGTCCATCACTTGGTTGAACTGCAGGTCGCGCTCGATCGTCCGGCCGTGGCGATCGACCTGCTTCATCCGTTCCGCGACGATGGCGCGCAGCGCCTCCCCGGTCAGGACCTGTGCGGCCGCGATCGAAGCGGCTTGCCCGACGGGCGCGTCGAGCGATGTGTGGAGCGAGGCGACCATTAGAAGGGCACCTCGTCATTGGTGAAGAGATCGAGCCGTTCCTGGCACCAACGGGGCCCTGCTTGATTAATCGTGTCGCTGAACCGTTCCAGCTGGTCGGCCGTCATGCTGGGGTTCCGTTCGACCAGCAGCATCAGGTAGCGAGCGGCCAGGGCGAGGTTGCCGCAATTCCAGCCCGCTCGGCCTTCCGCTGCCCCAGGTTGAGGATCTTCGTTGACCGGCGTCAGGAAGTGCGTCGGTTGTGGGTCCAGCGGTTCACCGACGTTGATCCTGTCAGGTGCACCATGGCACCAGGCGCCTTTGACGTAGTAGGCGGAAAACCAGGCTATACCATCGCCGACAAAGAAGGGCTGACCAGCAATTTGGTCGAGCTTCAAAGCTTCGATAGGGTGAGGCACTATCTGCCATTCGAACTGCGTCTTCATCACTTACTCCTACGGTTTGCGCCGCGCAGGCCGATTTCGTCGGCATAGGTTTCCAGGCGGCGGAGGGCGGCCGTGTGGCGGTCGATGCGGGACATCAGGCGGCGCCACATATGGTCGCGGGCTTCGGTGAGATGCTGGAGTTCCCGGCGTTCCGCCGGGGTCAGGCTGGATCGCCGCTCCAGCGCGGTGATCCGGCGGTCACGACGGCGGGCCTGGTTGAGCGCGCCGGGGGTCATGGTCAGAGGCGCCCCTGCGCCCAGGCGATGGCGATCCGGGCGATCATCATCAACACCAGGCCGCCCGCCGTGACGGTCATGAGGTGCGAGAACAGGGGCTCGATCCGGCGGGCCAGGCGCTGGCCATCGGTGTGCAGCCACATCGACAGCGACATGCGCTGGAACCGGTGCATTTCGACCGGGAACAGGATGCGCAGGACGAGCGGGATCATCGTCCGGCCGCCTTGCGCAGGGCGGCGTCGGCTTGCTCCGCTGCCTGATCGCGAATTTCGGCAACCATCTTGAGCAGCTGATTGGCAAACTCTTCGGCATCGTCGGCCGAGAACGTGCGCAACAGCGCCATCCCATCCGCCATTCCCGGTGGTGCATCCGCGTACGTCACGAGCGAGATCGCGCCGTCGCGATAATCGGCCGTGCCGGGCTTGGTCACGGTGGCTATCGCACAGCCATGGGCGGGGAAGCACCAATAGGTTTCATCGCGGACGCTGATACGCTGCGGACCGACTTCCAAAGGTTGGTCATTGCGCACTTCGGTCGCGCCCGTCACGAATTTGACCGGACGCGCCTTCATGACCGGCCGCCCTTCGCGATCCGGGCCAGCAGCTGGTCCGCCGATTGCTTAGCCAGCGTGTCGACCTGATCCGCCGCCTCAAGCAGCTGCGAGGCGAACTGGCGGGCGTCGTCGGTCGTGGGCAGGAATTCCATGCCCATCGCCGGTTTGCCGCAGCCGCATTCGCATGCGGGGAGCAGCAGCGCGATCGTGACCGCCGTGTCGTCCATCGCGGTGCCGATCATGACCGATACCGCGTGATGGATACGATAAGTGCCACCGGGGATGCTGACGAGGTAGGGCGGGCGGTATGCGACAGGATCGCCTTCGGTCGTGGACAGGACAGTCGCATTGATCGGTTGGTCGGCCATCACGCCACCTCCCGGACGAGGATGTCCGCGCATTCGAGGATCTCGACCAGGCGGCGGGCCCATTCGTTGGCCAGCTCGTCCTTGCCGCACTGCTTGTAGGCGATGGCCTTTGCCATCGCTTGCGCGGCCGCGCTGCGGTCGATGTTCATGCCCGGCCTCCCACGGCAGGAAATAGATGGCCCAGATTGGCGTTCAGGCGGCTGTCGACGGCGACGCGTTCGGCATCGCGGACGGAGGCCTGAGCGCCGGGGGGGAGTTGTTCGTCGAACCAGGCGTCGACGGCGGGGATGGCCCATTTGCTGCGGCGGCCGACCTTGGCGGTCAGGCGGCCGCCCTTCATCAGCGGGAAGGGCTTGGGGAAGTTCGCCTGCGCGATCAGGCCGTCAATCTGGCGACAGATCCAGGGGACGCTGCGATCGGCATAGCCCATGCGGCCAGCGATATCGAAGATACCGCAGGTATGGGCGTTGCGGGGGTTGTTGGCGGCCAATGCCGCATGGGTCAGCGGCGTTGGCAGGACTGCGACGTTCGGCATGGCCGGGCTCCGTTCGGTTGTGAACGGAGCGCAGTTATTGCCAAAATGGAAATGCTGTCAATCCCGAAAATTGCCATTATGGCAATTCGTATTCCACCTCATCGCATGGCACATGCTCGAAATGCCGACAGCCTATGTCGCTGATGAAGTCCATGGTGGGCCATAGCAGAACGAGTAAGCCGATGACCGCGATTGTGGTGACCACGGTTCGCGTCCGATCGGCTATGCCCCAGCGTTTCATGAGTTCATGCAGTAGAGCGGGGTAGATGATAACGCTGGTCCACATAACGGTGTGGGCAACACCGAAGGACCAATAAATCATGCTGCTCGAAACTTCGACGGCGACTGCGGCGCTTCGCTGGTCAGTGCTTCGCTGACGCGGGACAGTTGTGCTCGAGTGCTTCTATCGGCGGCGCGATACCGCGCCAGTAAGGCTTTTTCTTCTACTGAAAGCGAGAGCGGGTTGTCTTCGACAGGTAGCAGTTCGGCCGGTGTGACGCCCAAATGTGGGGCGAGGCGACGCATCCAGTCCTGGTCGAGCCCGCGCGTGCCCTTGATGACCTTGTTCAACGCGGACACCGACACATTCGCGACGCGCGCCAGATCGGCCTGCGACATGCCTTGGGCATCAAGCAGTTCCTGAATCCGGTTCGGGGCGCTGTCATCGTTTGCCACCCGCCGAATATAGACAATTTGGCCGTTTGCCATATTGGCGTATTGCCACAATGCCAATGTTTCGTATAGCCATTTTGGCAACGACCTAACAGATTGGATTGGCGCGGCATGAAGCTGTCTGACTGGCGAGAGAAGAAGGGGTGGACCCTTGAGCGCCTTGCAGATGAGCTGGGCTGCACCGTTAGCGCTGTCTGGCGCTACGAAAAGGGAAAGCGCGATCCCGACGCTGGTACGAAGCAGCGGATTTTCATGCTGACCGAGGGGGAGGTTCAGCCCAACGATTTTTATGACGTGCCGCGCTGGCGGCGGGCGCTGAGTGCCACCCTTGCGGCGCTTTCTGGTCGCGCCGCATGACGGAAACGGCACCACATTCGACGACATTGGACGTTCTCCCGAGTGCGCGGGAGGCCGGACGGCGTTCCCGTTCTGTTCCGAATATCGGCGGGAAATCTCCAACACGTCAACAGGTTAATTTGCATCAGATCGGCACGGGTATCGTTCTCCCCACCCAAGACCCCGTGCCGGGGCGGACGTGCTCCCCTGTCGCGTCCGCCCATTTCTCCGCTGCTGCCTGTTCAGCGGCGTCGAGCGTCACCGGCGGGGGGCTGGGCGGCGCCCCCGCCGGTGTTTGTGATGCTCCCCCATGTATCGCAGCGCGAGCTTTTCTGCATGCGATCATGATCACGGCCGCCATCAATTGGCGCTTCGGTCTCGCGGAATTGGTCGCTTGTGTACTGATCTACGGTGCGCGGCGCCGCGAGTATATCGACAACCACGTTCAAGCGGCCCTGCACGTCGTCACTAAGGTGTTGTGGTTCCTGATTTTCATTGGCGCTGCGCGATGACCGCCCCGACCCTTTCGCGGGGCGGCCAGGCGCTGGCGCGGTGGCTGGTCACCGGCGACGGCAAGCGGGCCAGCTCGACGGCGATGACGCGGTCGCGATTGCGCGGGTTCGTCCGGCGCACGCGGATGTCGACGTTCATGCTGGAGCGGCTGCTGGAGGGCGCGGTGGTGCCCGCCAGTGACGAGGCGATCGTGATCGCGCGCGTGACCAAGGGCGCGGTGAAACCGGAAGATTGGGAGGTGCAGGGGGCATGAGGATGATGCGGGCTATGCTGGCGGCCGGGGTCGCCATGATGGTGGCGGCGCCGATCGCGGCGCAGTCGACCTTCCCGACACGGGCCAGCGGTGTGCGCGCGGGCGGATCGGTGCTGATGATTTGCGACGCGAACGCGTCGAACTGTGCACCGGCCGCGCCGACCAATCCGATGCCGGTGACCGCCATGGGTGGCGGTGCGTCGTCGAGTGCGACCAGCCAGTCGGTGGTCCCGGCGACCGACAGTGCGCCCTTCCCGGTGGTCGGCAATGTCGCGGCCGGAAGCGCGGACAGCGGCGCGCCGGTCAAGATCGGCGGGGTGGTCACCACCAATCTGGGCTTTTCGGCTGACGGCGTTCGGGTCGACCTGATTACCGACAGCCGTCGCCAGTTGCGGGTGGTGGCGGGCGGCGCGGCGCAGGCGCCGGTCGACACCGGTACGCAGGTCTTCCTCTCCTATCCGCCGGGCGTCGGTTCCGGGTCGGCTTTTCCTTCCGGTTCGCTGGGCTATGTCTGGAACGGCAGCAATGTCATCGCGGCGCGGGGCGACACCAGCGGCGCGTTCATCGGCGCGAGCCAGTTCTGGACGGAAAGCACGGCCGCGCTGGCGGCGTCCGGCACGCTGACCGGCACGCTGCGCAGCAACGGGGGCACGGCGGGCGGTGTGGGATCGCGCTTCGCGTTCTTCACGGCCAGCGCGTTTAGCGATGTGGCGGGCGGCACGCTGTATGTCGACGTCACGGTCGATGGCGGCACGACGTGGCGCCAGGTCGGATCGGTGGCGCTGGTGGCGGGATCGTCCGCCACGTTGAAGGTGCCGGTGACGGCGGCCGGGTATCGCGGGCGGGTGATCAACGGCGCCAATGCGCAAGGCGCGGCGCTGGTCACGACCAGCTATTCGGTGAACTGACGATGCGGTGGCGCTCGCTGATCGCGATGCTGTGCGTCGGGGCTTCGGCTCCGGCGGTGGGGCAATGCTATCGCGACGGCCTGCCGTGTGTGACGACGACGTGGATCAAGCAGACCGACGTCACGCTGGACACCAGCGGCAACGCGACCTGGGCCTTCGATCCGGCCGATCCGCCGCCCGTCGTGCCCGCGATCGTGCATTTGCCGCGCGCGGCCGACGCGACCAATCCGATTATCTGCAACTGGATGAGCCGCTCCACGACGTCGGTGACGGTGCATTGCTGGCGGACCAACCTGTCGGGCCTGTTGGGGGCCCTGTTCAGCGGATCGATCGCGGGATCGCAGGTCACGCTGGTGGCGCGGGCCATCCCGTGACCTATCCCGCCGCCATCAGCGTTCGCGAGATCGAGATGCAGGCGCGCGGCCGTGCCGAGGCGATCGGGCGCGATTGCCTGCCCGGCGCGATCAAGGACGGGAATTACCTGAAGGCCGGTTCGATCGGTGGCGAGCGCGGCGGGTCGCTGGTGCTCAACCTGGCGGGTTCCAACCGGGGGATGTGGCGCGACTGGTCATCGAACGACCAGGGCGACATGATCGGGCTGGTCGAAAAGACCAAGTTCGGAGGGGATCGCGGCCAGGCGGTGGCCTGGGTCAAGAGCTTCCTGGGGCTGGACGATTTGGACCCCGCGCGCCTGCAGGTGGTGCGGGCACAGGCGGCGAAGGCGGATGCGCGGGCCGAAGCGGACGCGGCGCGGGAGGCCGAGGCGAAGAAGCGCGGCGCGCGGGCGCTGTGGCTGAACGCCCAGCCGATCGAGGGCAGCCCGGCCGCGCATTATCTGGAGGGGCGGGGCATCACCCTGGCGGCGCTGGGGCGCTGGCCTGGGGCGCTCCGTTACCATTCGGAAGTCTGGAACCGCGACGCGGGCGTCAAGCTGCCCGCGATGCTGGCGCAGATGATCCTGCCGAGCGGCGAGCATGTCGCGACGCACCGCACCTTCCTGGGGCGGTGCCCCAGGACCCGCCGCTGGGTGAAGGCGGAGGCGGCCGATCTGGGGGTGCCGCGCGGCCAGTCGAAGAAGGTCCTGGGGCAGTCGCGCGGGGCGTTTGTGCCGCTGCGCAAGGGCGTGTCGGGTCAGTCCATGGGCCAGATGCGGCGGCCGGAGGCGATCTACACCGCCGAGGGGATCGAAAACGCGCTGTCGGGCGCGGTCATGAAGCCCGACGCGCGGGTGATCGCGACCTATTCGCTGGGCAATCTGGGCTCGATCGAATTTCCCAAGCTGATCGAGACGATCGTCCACATGAAGGATGACGACGCCGCGCCGATCGGCGCCGACGCCGTCGAGCTGGCGAAGGCCCAGCGCAAGATCGAGGCGCTGGAACGCGCCGTGTCCAAACAACAAGCGCGCGGCCACCGCGTCCAGTTCGTCCTGCCCCCGCCCGGGCTGAAGGACATGAACGACTGGCTGATGGCCACGCTGGAGGAAGCCGCGTGATGGCCTGTGAGCACGAAAACTTCTATGCGGCGGTCGACGTGGCGCGTCTGACCGATTGCGATGGCCGGGTGTCATCGTTCAATGCCGACGTCAAAATTCGTTGCGCTGATTGTGGTCGTCAATTCCAATTCTTGGGCCTTCCCGCAGGCGTCAATCTTGCGGGAGCAACGACAAGCATTGATGGCCTCGAAGCACGGATGGCAATTTGTCCGCAGGGCGAAAAGCGCAGCGTGCTTGATAATATCGGCCTGCAATTTCCTGCAGCGGTCAAGCACTGATGACCAAGGCGAAGGTCGTATCCATTGCCGAGGCGCTGAACGCGCCCGTCGACGCACCGATCCTGGCGCAGGAGGGCGACCAGCGTCCGTTTGGCGGCCGTGACGACGATGATGATTTCGACGCACCGCGCGTGCCGCATGACTGCCCGGTCAAGACGCTGGGGATCGGCACCGATGGCCAGACGTGCTGGTATCTCAACATGCTGGGGCAGCTCGTCCCGCTGGGCCCGCGCGACCATGGCAAGAACAACCTGCATGCGTTGTTCGCGCCCCGGACCCATTTGCTGGCGAAATACTGGCCACGCTGGTCGGAGCCGAAGAAGGACCGGGCGGGTAACGTCGTCAAGGAAAGCGAGATCGTCGGTTTCAAGCAGGACGATGCCAGCGAAGCGTTGATTTCCGCCTGTGGCGCGTCGGGGATCTTCGATCCGCAGGGCCGGGTGCGCGGCCGTGGGGCGCATCGTGGCGATGGGCGGGCGCTGACCATCCACTTTGGCGACAAGGTGATGGTCGCCAAGCCCGGCATGGGCGGGGTGGAGTGGCACGACACCGGTCTGATCGCGAATTACGTCTATCCGTCGGGTGGGCCGACGCCGCGCCCACATCACGAGCCGGGCGGCGTCGGTGTCGTCGAGCAGCTGCTGGCGCTGATCAACACCTGGAACTGGCGGCGCGGGCATGTCGACGCGATTCTGGCGCTGGGCTGGCTGGCGCAGACGACGATCGCGGGCGCCATGGACTGGCGCTCGCACCTGTTCGTCACGGGCGGTGCGGGCACCGGCAAGTCGTCGTGGAACGGCAAGGACGGGCTGTGCGACCGCCTGTTGGGGCGCGGCGTGCTGCGCACGGGTGGCGCGACCGAGGCGGCCGTGCGGCAGAAGCTGCGCGACCAGACCATCCCGGTCATGTTCGACGAGTTCGAGCCCAACGCGTTCAACGAGCAGAAGCTGGCGGTGATCCTGGAGCTGGCGCGCATCGCCAGCTCGGGCGACGACATGCACAAGGGTGGCAGCGACCATAAGGCGGCCGAGTTCACCTTGCGCTCGTGCTTCCAGTTCTCCGCCATCCTGGTCCCGCACATGGAGCCGCAGGACCGCAGCCGCTTCGCCATCCTGGAGATGGACCCGGTTCGCGAGGGGGCGAAGAAGCTCGACCTCGATGGCGCGAACCTGCCTCATATGGGCGCGGTGCTGGCGCGGCGGATGATCGACGGCTGGAGCCGGTGGCATGATACCTATCTGGCCTATCATGACGGGTTGATGCAGTCGGGCCACACGCGGCGATCGGCCGACACGTTCGGCACGCTGCTGGCGGCGGCCGACCTGGCGCTGTACGATCATATCCAGCTGAACGTCGTCGACGACTGGGTGGCGCAGTTCATCCCGACTAGCATCGCCGAGATATCGGATGCGGCGGCTGACCATGATCGCTGTCTCAACCACCTCACCACGTCGACGGTGCAGGCGCGGGGTGGTGACGAGCGCGAAACGCTGTCGACCTGGTTGACGCGGGCTGTCTCGGTTGAGCGCACGGCGATCGAGGCCGGGCTGGACGCGCAGAAGATCCAGATCGCCCGCACCCGCCTGGGTGAGCTGGGGCTGAAGGTGGTCAATGCCAAGCGCCTGGCGGACGATGCCAGCGGGAGGCCGCGTTTCGGGGCCGTGGAGCACATTCCCGGCCAGCCCTGCTATCTGGCGGTGGCCCAGGACCATCGGTCTCTGGGAGAGCTGTTTGCGACCACCAAGTGGAAGAACGGCGGCTGGTCGCAGACCCTGGCCCGCTCTCCGGCGGCGATCCGTGGGGTGAAGGCCAAGTTTGCAGGCCGGTCGCTGACCGCCGTGCTGGTGCCGATCGAGCACGCCATCGACTCCTCCAGCGTCGCGGGATGGGTCGCGTGCCCGTCGATCGAGGCGATCGGCCAATGACGCGCGCGGCCAACGGAGCGCAGCGCAGTGGTGCGGCCGCGCTCATCATCATCTTTGCGCGTCGTCACGAAGACTGTGCGCTGCCTGTTTTTTACTTCGCCTCTTCTTTTTTTGTCGCCCCGACCCCGGCCCGTCGCTATCAGGGACGAATTGGGGCGGGGTGGGGCCTGCCCGGTTCTACGGTTCTAAACGGGCCGGGGGGTAGAACCGCTAAGCACCTGAAATCTAACGGTTCTATGGTTCTGTTCCGAACCCTCACGCGTGACGCGTGCGCGGGCATGTGCGCACATGCGCGTGTGGAGGACCACCAGAACCGTAGAACTCAGAACTTGACCTATAAAACCTATGTAATCCAATGGTTTAACGGTTCTGTACCGGTTCTCGGTTTCTCCGACGGTTCTCGTGCTGCCGCGCAAGCCATTGAACCGTCTCGGTTTTCCGGTTCTGCGAGCAATAAACAATGGGGTGGATATTGCCTCACCGCCTTCGCTGGGGCGGGTGGCGCGTATCCGGGCCTCGATAGAGGGAGTGCGGCGCGAAACTTTCGGGGCCGCGCGCGGCTGGCGGCCGGTAGCGTGGGCGCGGTCGACGCCGATCGGTGCGGCGACCAGGCGGCGGGCAAGAATGTCGGATTTCCGCCGTTTTTTGAGGGCGGGGCGGGCCGTGTTGGAATGGCCGTGTCGGAACGCGCCAGAAAAACCGTTCTTGGTCAGTGCTTTGCGATGCCCTGTCGTCAGCCTGCGAGGCTGTGGGCGGCGTCGGGCGGGGCCGCCTGGGCCGCGCCGCTGACCCCCCGGGGGGGTGTCGACGGCCGCCAGGGGGGCACCCCCCCCAAGCCGCGCGCCACCTCCATCCGGCCCCTGGCGCAGCCGATTTTCTGGATTTCGAGCCAGTTTCAAATTCGCCGGGATGCCCAGGCGCGTGCGGTGACCGAGGACGGCCGCCTTTCCTCCAGCGTCAAAACGGGGTCGGGGGTTTCGATCCTGATCCTAGCCGCGCTGACCCGGGGCGCTGACGCCGCAAAGTCCGAATGGGCGGGAAGGGTCGGGGAGGATCGAAAGGTCCTTGGCTGGGGGCGAAGCCGAACGACGACGCTATGGGGGGAGGTTGCCCGTGTCAACTGAGACGGGGGACGCCGCGATCGGCCGCGCGATCGTCGAGAGCGCACAGGACCAGTTGGCGGCCGCTCGCGAGGAAGCCGAGCAGTTGGACCTGTTGGCGCCGGTGACGGCGGAAGATATCTGGGATGCTCGCGAGGCCCTTGGCGGGGCTGCGGATCATGCTGCCGTCACCAAGCTGGCACGGACCCGCAAGCGTGGGCGACCACAGGGATCGCGCAACCGCCGGACCGATGATTTCGAGCGGTACATCCTGGGCTTCGGTCAACATCCGGCGATTACGCTGATGCAGATCCAGTCGACCGCGCCCGAAGTCCTGATGGAGGCGTCGAAGCGGCGCAAGGTCCACAGCTTCCGGAAGGACGGCACCGAGAATGTCGTCATCGAGCACATGACCTATGAGGCGGCGCAGTCGCTGCGCATCCGCTGTGCCGACATCATGCTCCCGTACATCGAGGGCAAGAAGCCGCTGAAGGTCGATATGAGCTTCAGCGGGGTCGCGGACCTGATCATCGAGGGCGTCACCCACACCTCGGAAGAGGTCGAGGACATCGTCGACGCGGAATTCCTACCCGTCGACCAAGAGGATTGCGGCTGATGGGCATGGCCGTCCGCCGGATGAAATCCCCCGGGCCGATCGCGGATGCGTTCGTGCGCGACCCGGCGTTCATCGTCGGCATCATCGGGCCGGTGGGCTCGGGCAAAACCATGGCCGCGCTGCAGAAGGGGCTACGCCTGGCGGCGCGTCAGCTGGGCACCGTGCGCCCGGACGGTGTCATCGTGCGCAAGGCGCGGATCGGCGTCATCCGCGAAAGCTATCCGAGCCTGCAGTCGACGACGCTGAAGTCCTGGTTCCGTATCGTGCCGGAAGAAGAGGGCACGTTCAGCTGGAAAGCCCCCTACACCCACAAGTTCACCAAGATCCTGAAGCGCGAAGGCAACCGCAAGGACGGCCGGGTCCTCGAAATCCTGGAGTGCGAATTCGAGTTCCGCGCGATCGGCGACCTGTCGGTGGAAGAGGCGTGTCGTGGCTGGGAGGTCAACGCCGTCATCATCGACGAAGCCGACCTGCAGCCGCCCAGCCTGGTGCCGTTCCTGACCGGCCGCGTCGGGCGGTTCAGCGACCTGGACCCGTCGCTGGTCGTCGATCCCCAGATCATCCTGTCGCTCAACATGCCGGACATCGACAACCATATCTATCACCTGCTGATGGACGAGAGTTCCGATGTCCTGGGGTTGACGGACGAAGAAGCGGAAATCCTGCGGTCGACGCTGGGTGATCGCAAGCTGATCGAGAAGTTCGTCCAGCCGGGCGGTCGCGAGCCCGATGCCGAGAACCTGCACAACCTGCCGGGCGGGCGGGGGTATTACGTCCTGCAGGTCGCGGCGAACCGCAACACGCCTGGCTATGTCGATCGGATGGTCGACAACAAGCCGGTGCCGATCCAGCATGGGCAGCCGGTCAATGCGGGTTTCATCTACACCACGCATGTCCGGCCGGTGGAGTGGGACCCGCGTCGCAAGTTGATTGTCGGTGTCGACCAGGGCCTGTTCGCGGCGGCCGTGTGCCTGCAGCGCAACTGGGATGGCGCGATCCGCACGCTGGCGGAATGTGTCAACACCACGCGCGACGATAAGGGCAAGGTCCAGCTGATGAAGGTCGGGCCGACCGCCTTTGGCAAAAAGCTGAAGCGGATGCTGACCGAGGCGTTCCCTGGGATCGCCGATGACATGATCCGAGTGGTTGCCGATCCGGCGGCCTTTGCGGCCAAGGATCGCAAGGACAATGAACATGACTGGCTGCTGGCGTTCCAGAAGGCGCTGGGGCTGAAGGTCCACAAGGCGAAGACGAACAGCGCGGGTCTGCGCAACCAGGCCATCTGGGACGCGCATGGGCAGATCGGCGGCTATGCGGTCGACCCCGGGTGTCGCCACCTGATCAAGGGGCACTCGGGCGGATACCGCTATGCCAAGGCGGAAATGAGCACAGGCGAAATCCGGTCCAGCCCGGAGATCGCCGACACGATCTACACCCATGTTTGCGATGCCGAGCAATACGCCGCCCTGGAGGGTGAGCATGTGATCAGCGACCTGCGCGGCCGTGATCGGAAGGTCCGCGGGGTCACCGTCAAAAGCGATTTCAACGAGCATGAAGGAGTTGGGTGAATGGCCCTGCTGAACCCCATCGGCAAACTGATTTCCGCGCCGCTGAAGGCGCTGGGGATCGTATCGACGCCCGGCAAGCCGCCAACCCCCTTGCGTCCTGTCACACGCGACGACGCAGCGGCCGCCATCGCGTCGGACGACGAATTGCGGCGCCGCCAGGGCGCGGCGGCCGACATCATCACCGGCACGGGGGGCGCCGAGGCCCCGTTGACCGGTGGCAAGCTAACCCTCGGGTAAGGAAGGAAATCGACATGGGCGATAACACCGAACTGACGCGCGAACAGCAGTTGATGGAAGAGTTCAAGGCTGGGCTGGAGAAGGACGGCCCGGTCGTTCTGGCGCAGCGCGTTTCCGAGCTGGAGGGGCACGTCGCGGCGCTGACCGCTGCCCAGACCGGGTTGGAAGACGAGCTGGTCCATCAACGGGAACGCGCCGACGCGGCCGAGCTGGCGCGTGACGAAGCGACCGGACGTGCGGAGGCGGCCGAAAAGGAGGGCCGAGCGGCACAGGGGCAGCTGCGCCAGTTGGGCAAGCCGACCAAGCCGCGCGCGTTCGGGGTCATGCCGGATAACAAGATCCTGACCGGTGATGCTTTGCGCGACGCCATCGCCAAGGCCGATGCCGTCGAGATCGTGTTCTCGGACGGCAAGCGGGAGGTGGGTGTCCCGCCGATCGCGGTCGAGGGGGCGGCGTGGAAGGAACATGCGTTCGGGCTGCTGCTCGATCGGCCGGTCGATATCGTCGGGCCGGAGAGTGCAGGCAGCACCTCTATCGCGGGCTATGCCCTGTTGCTCGACGACAAACAGGTCGCGTGGCGGGAACGGTCGATGCCGCTGCAGATCGCGCCGGGCCAGCGCATCCAGATCGCCGACGATATCCTGTTCTGATCATCCGGGGCCTGCCCGGGTGGCGGGCCCCATTTTTCCGGGGGCGGTGATGGCCGACGACAAGCTGCAAGACGACGAGCTGGTGCGCGAGCACCTGCGCAACCATGACCGCCTGGTCGCCCTGCGGGCGCCCTGGGAAAGCCTGTGGCGGGAGATCGACGAGCGGGTCAGCCCGATGAACGCGGGCACGATCGGCGGCCCGACGGGCAGCGCCGGGCGGGCCAGCCGCGCGGGGACCGTCAAGGGCGGGCACAATTTCGATACGACCGCGGTCAAGAGCCTGGGGCGATTTGCCGCGGCGATGGCGGCGATCACCGTGCCGCGCAATACCCAGTATATCCGGTTGCGCTTTCGCGACGCCGACCTGCAGAAGCTGCCGGAGGTGCAGCGCTGGTGCGAGCGGACGGCCGACCGGCTGCACGCGATCCGCTATGCCGCGCACGCCGGTTTCGGGGTGCAGTCGTCGAAGGATTTCCGCCAGCTCGGGCGCTATGGCACCGCGCCGTTCCTGACCGAGGAACGGAAGGGCGTGGGCCTGTATTACCGCGCCCTGCCGCTGGCGGAATGTTACATCGACGAGGATTTCAGCGGGCGGGTCGATACCGTGCATCGCCGCTACACGCTGAACGCGCGCCAGTGCGAACAGCAGTTCGGGGCGGCCGCGTTGACCCCAAAGATGGCGGAGGCGGTCGAGAAGCGGACCTATGACCGCGATTTCGAGATCCTGCACATCGTCTGCCCCAATGCGGACATGCGCGCCGATCGGTTCGACTGGCAGGGCAAGCCCATCGCCAGCATGCATATCGCGATCGACGAAAAGATCGTCATGCGCCGGGCCGGATATCATTCGATGCCGATCAGCGTGTCGCGCCACCAGTCCGAGGCAGGCGAGATCTATGGCACGTCCCCGGCGATGGAGGTCCTGCCCGCGATCAAGGGTGTGAACGCGATGAAGCGGACCGTGTTGCGGGCCGCGCATAAGGAGGTCGACCCGGCGCTGATCTTCTTCAACGATGACGGCATCACCTCGCTGAACACCACGCCCGGGTCGGCCAATCCCGGCTTGGTGAACGAACAGGGCGATCCGCTGGTCCATCGGATGCCGGGGGGCGGCAACCTGCCGATCGGGCAGGAGATGATCGAACAGGAGCGCGCGGACATTCGCAGCGCGTTCATGGAAGAGTTCTTCAAGATCCTGACCGATCCGGGTGACCGCATGACCGCGACACAGGTGCTGGAGATGGTCGGCAAGCAGGGCGTGCTGGTCGCGCCCTATGCCGGTCAGTACGAAACCGAGAAGCAGAACCCGGTGACGCAGCGCGACCTGGACCTGGCGATGCGCGCGGGCCAGGTCGAGCCGTTCCCCGACGTCGTGCTGGAGGCGGGGGCCTATCCCCTGATCGAGTATGAAAACCCGCTGACGCGCATGGCGCGGGCGGAAGAGGCGACAGGTCTGACGCGGTGGTTCGAGGCGTTGACGCCGATGGCGCAGGTCGATCCGGGTGTGTTCGACCATATCGACACCGACGCGGCCGCGCCCGGGCTGGGCGAGGTTCTGGGCGTGCGGCCCAGCTGGATCGCGACGGCGGACAAGGTCGCGGCCAAGCGCAAGGCGCGGGAGGATGCGCAGATGGCGCAGGCCGGACCGGGTGCGCTGGGCGATGTGGCAGGCGCGTATCTCGACGTCGCGAAGGCAAATCAGATTTCGGAGGCGGCATGATGGCGGACGGGCAAGCCGTTCCCAAAAGTGGGAACAGGATCGATGCCATGGCGCGGGAGGTGCGGCGCGGCCTGTTGTTCGAGGCGGCCGCGAACGCGATCGGGGCGGGGAAGCTGGCGGCCGGGATGGGCGTCGGGCGGCGGTGCGTCAATCACAAGATCGCCTGCGACCGGTCGCTGACCGATGCGGACCTGATCGCGGCGGCCGATACGCTGGAGGCACGGGCGGCGACGCTGATGCAGCTGGCGGCGCATCTTCGCGAGGTGTCGGCATGAACGCCCGGATGCGCAACGCGATGCGGCGATCGGCGATGCAGACCGCGCGCAATTTCAAAGCGACGTTCCGGCCCGCCGCGATCCTGAACGTCCGGCATCAGCTGGCAGCGGCGATCGTGCTGCTAGTCGTATTTCTTACCGGTGGGCGGGAGGCGTGGCGGCGGTGGCTGTACCGCATCGTCTTCACCGAAGGCGGCACGCGGCGGATGGCGGCGCGGGCGGTGCTGGCGGACCTGCGCGATTTCACCTTCGCGCGGTCATCTGCCTTCGACCCTGATCCGATCATCATGGCGCGGCGGCAGGGGCGGCGCGACGTGTGGTTGCGGATCGCGAATTACCTCAACCTGGACGAGGCGGAAGTCCAGCAATTGATCATCATGGAGCAGGACGATGAGTGACGGGGCGGATTTCGGTGGTGCGGCGGACCTGATCGGTGGTGCCGCGACCGGTGGCGATGCCGGGACGGCGGGCGCTGTACCGGATGGTGGCGCCGGTGGTGCAGCGGCGGGTGCTGCGGATGGCGGACAGGGCGGCGATGGCGGCGCGGCACCGGACTGGTTCGCCAATGTCTCCGACAAGTTGGGGGAAGGCGAGACGGCATCCAATCGCGACTGGCTGGGGTCGCTGGGCATCAAGGACCTGGACGGCCTGGTGAAGGTCGCGCGCGACAACCAGCGGGCGGTGCGCGAAAGCGGCCGCGTGAAGGTGCCGGGGGAAGGTGCGCAGCCCGACGAGGTGACGGCATTCCACCGGGCGATCGGCGTGCCAGAAAAAGCCGAGGGATATGAGATCAAGGGGCCCGAGGGCGTCCAGCTGAACGACGCGGTGTTGAGCCAGCTGGCAGTGGCTGGTGTGAAGTACGGCGTGCCGAAGGGAGCGTTCCAGGGCCTGGTGAATGACTTCATCCAGATCCAGATGGCCGATGCCGATGCGGAAAAGCAACGGCAGGACGGTCTGGCGTCGGAGTGGGTCAAGGCGCAGGGCGGCAAGGCGGATGAACAGATCGCGCATGTCAACAGCGCCGTCCGCGCGCTGGGGCTGACGAAGGCCGACATGGCGGGCCTGCGCACCGGCATGGGGGCCGATCGCGCGCTGGGGCTGCTGGCGAAGCTGGGGGCTGGCATGGCGGAAGACGTCATGATCACCGGGGGCAGTAACCGGTTCGGTGTGTCGGGTGCAGAGGCCCAGGCCGAGCTGAACCGCCTGATGTCGGACAGCGATTTCAAGGCCAAGGCGATGAAGGAGGGGACGCCGGAGCGTCAGCGCTGGGACCGGCTGAACAAGCAGGCGGCGGAATATCAGGCGTCGAAGGCGGCGTGACGGTTGAAAGATCCGCTGTCCAAGCCATCTCGTGGGGCGCGCCCCTGATTATGTGGAAGCCCCGGCGGTCCATGCCGGGGCTTCCTTTCGGGGTAACGGCGTGATGTTGGTCGGCACGCCGGATGGGAGCCCGAAGCGTTTATTTGCGTGCGTCGGGCTGCTGCGTCAATGCTGACTGCTAGCAGGCAGAGTTACATGACAATCAAGTTTGGTAATCAAAGGGCGATCATTTCGGACGTCGCGATCACCCGCGAAGGAACCACCGTTGATTTCGAGAGCGACGTCACCGTTCGTTATATCTTCTTGCCGACGGGCAAGGAGCCAACCTTGCGCCCGTACGGTAATGCATTGGATAATGTCATTGCCATCGGGATCAGCGGTTGCGAGACCGGTGAAGAATTTGCCGATACCGTCGTGGTGGACGTGCCAGGCAGGGGGAAGGTGCGTGTCCTGACGACCGTCAAGCGCATGCCCGGCCTGACCGAAGGCAGTTTTTTTCGCATTCACTGCACTGCGCATTATGCATGATGCTTGACGCGCGAATCGCCGTGTGATTTTGTGCGGTTCGACGGTTCCGGGGGGAACCGTTCCCAATCTCCCCGATCTAGTGCCCGCCTAGCCACGTCGCCCGGGTCCCCCTGCTGGAGTGCAGCGCCGATCGCGGGCGTAAAACGATAGCGCGGCCGGACCGTTCGGGTCCCCTAGCCAAGCGAAACCAGGTTCAAACCCGTTTCGTGAGGCCATTATGGGCGACGTCAATACGACCGCGCAGATCGAGTTTCAAAATAACATCGAACTGCAGCTGCAGCACAAGAATTCGGTGCTGTGGGACACCTGTGAGGAACAGCAGTGCAGCGGTTCCGAAAAGGAAACCGTCAAGGATTTGATCGGCGAAGCCGAGGATCAGGAGGCGGATGAGCGTCACGGCGATCTGAAGGAAACCGATCCCGGCCATGACCGCGTTTGGATCGTCAAGCCGAATGAGCGCTATTTCAACAAGTTCGTCGACGGTGCCGATCAGCTGGCGACCAAGATCGGACTGACCGGCGGCTATACCATGGCCGCTATGGCGACCATGCATCGCGCGTGGGATTCCGCGATCCTGGAAGGTGCGTACGGCCCCATGCTGATGGGCAAGGACGGCATCACTACCCAGCCGCTACCGTCGACCATGATCGTCCCCGTTATGCTTGGCGGCGTGAGCGGTCCGCAGCGGATGAACGTCGCGAAAGTTCGCCAAGCAAAACTGGTGTTGGATCAGGCTTTCAATGAAGCCGATGATCCGCGTTACATGGCGCTGAGCGCTGTCCAGGCGGACGACCTTCTCTCGGAAGTCCAGGCCACCAACGGCGACTATGCTAAGGCGTTCGGCGTTCGTCTCGACGCCGACGGTAACCTGATCGGCCTGCTCGGCTTCAACATCAAGCGGATCGAACTTCGCAATCCGAAGCTGCGCGCTTTCAAACGTGGCCTCACGGTCACGCCCGGCGGCTACACCCGCAATCCGTTCTGGGTCCGCTCCGGCATTCGTAAGGGCGTCTGGAACAAGCTGCGCACGTCGATCAAGGACCAGCCGCAGAAGGTCGACACGCGCAATGTGTTCGCTGGCACCACGATGGCCGCGACGCGCACCCAGGCCGGCAAGGTCGGCTACATCGAAAATAGCGAGGCGTAATCATGGCTGATCTTTATGGCCTGGAATTCGTCGGTGGCCCCGACGGCACGTCGAACCCGCCGCGCAAGCTGGACGGTCGCATCGTGGGTGCGAAGAAGCGCCGTACGCGGTCGACCAAGCCCGCGACGATCCTGAACGTCGGTGATCGCCTGTATATCGGCAAGCTGCCCGCCAATGCGGTGATGCAGTCGATCATCGGCAATTTCGACACCTCGCTGGGCAGCACCACCCTGTCGATCGGCACCACGGCGACCCCAGCGAAATATGTCAATGCGCAGACGCTGACGACGACGGATCGGCCGACGTCGATCGGGCCGCGCGCGTCGGCGGCCGTCAACGGGCCGGTCGCGACCGACGAGGACCTGTGGGTGACGATCGGCACGGCCGCGATCCCGGCGGCCGTCATCGGTGCCTTCTATTTCGAATACACGATCGCGAACTGATCCGGTTCGCCACGATACTCGTGCGGGCGCCAGCGGGGGCGCTGGAGCCGGCCGAGGCCGGGGTGGTGCCGTAATCGCCACCCCGGCATCCCTTTTTACGGAGACGGTGCCATGGCGCAGGTCAAATTGACGGTCACCCGGGGCAAGCCCAATCTGAAGGACATTCCCATCGCAGCGGGCACGCCGATCGCCGGATCGGACGCGATGGAACTGAACATCGACCAGACCAAGATGAGCAAGGGCGATGCCCTGGTCATGATCGACAATCTGCGCGCGCGGATCTTCAACGCGCCCTGGCCGATGGCGTAACCGCCGGTGGCGGATTTCGTCACCGTCGCCAACCTTGCCGCCTCCTCGCTGGGGGAGGACGATCAGTTGCGGTCCCCCGACGACGATACGCACCTGTCGCGATCGGTGCGCGCGGTGTTCGATGTCGAGCGGGTGGCCGCGCTGCGCGATCATACGTGGAATTTTGCGATGCGCCGCTATGCCCTGCCGCGCGTCGCCAATCCCGATTTCGATACCACGCCATTTGCTTACGTCTATCGCCTGCCCGCCGAGAGCGTCCGTTTGGTCGAGGTGATGGGCGCGCGGGCCGACAGTTATCAGGTCGAGGGGCCGTATATCCTGTCGGGCGCAGCCGCGCCGCTCCGGGTCCGCTGCATCATCGACGTCGCGGAACCGGCCGCCTGGGACGCCCTGTTCGTGAAGGCGTTCGCGATGCGCGTCGCCTGGCAGATCGCGGACCGCATCACGGGCGATCCCAACCGGGTGCAGATGGCGGAGCGCAAGTATCGCGCCGCCCTGATGGAAGCCAAGCGCGTCGACGCGCGGGAGAACCCGCCGGTGGCCCAGGCACCGACCGGGTGGGAAGAGGCGCGCATGGGTTGCCTGACGCGTGTCGACAGCAAGGGATATGTCTGGCCATGACATTGGCGCGACCGATCGCGACGAGTTTCAACGGGGGCGAACTGTCCCCGCGCATGGGTGGCCGGGTCGATACGGCGATCTATCAGGTCGGCCTTGCCGAGGCGGAGAATTTCGTTCCCACCGTGGAAGGCGCGCTGGTCAAGCGGCCGGGGTTCGAGACGATCCGGGCCGCGCGGGACGGTGCCGCGTGGTTGACCAATTTCCGGTTCAACCTGACCCAGGACTATGTGTTGGAGTGGAGCGACCAGAAAATCCGCTTCTACACCAATGGCGAGCGCATCGAGACATCGCCGGGTAACGCCTATGAGGTGGCGGTGCCGTACAGTGCGGCCGAGGCGCGATCGGTGTCGTGTCAGCAGTCGTTCGACCGGCTGTACCTGAACCATCCCAATTATCCGCCCGCGCGGCTGACGCGGACGTCCGCGACCACCTTTACCTATGAGGTGCTGCCGCTGGTCAATGGGCCGTTCGCGGACGCCAATATCGACGCCGGTCGCACGGTCACGGTCAGCGGCACGACGGGGGCGATCGTCATCACCGCCAGCGCGCCGATCTTTCAGCCCGGTCATGTCGGTGCGCCGTTCCGGCTGGAGGCGGCGGACTTTTCGACCATCCCAGCCTGGGAAGCCCAGACCAAGGACATCACGGTAGGGTTGAAGCGCCGATCGGAGGGCAAGGTCTATGTCGCGGCCAGTGGCGGCACGACCGGCACGGTGGTGCCGATCCATACGGCGGGCACCGAATGGGACGGCCAGAACCTGAAGGATGCGAACGACAAGGGGCCGTTCGGGGTGCAGTGGACCTATTTGCACGATCGGTTCGGGATGGTGCGGATCGATAGTGTCGCGGCCGACGGGATGAGCGCCGGTGCGACGGTGACGCGACCGATCCCCGACAGCCTGAAGACGGTCCCCTCCTTTCGCTGGGCCCACGGCGCGTTCAGTGCAGCGGCGGGGTGGCCCAGCGTCGTCATCGCCTGGGCTTCGCGTCTGTGCCACTTCAAGGGGTTCGAGCTGGTCGCGTCGGTGGTCGGGGATTATCTGAACCACCAGGCCTATACCTCCAGCGGGGTGACGGCGGCCGATTTGGCGTTTCGACGCACCCTGTCGACCGAGGACCCGGTGCTGTGGGCGATGGGAGACCGTCGCCTGATCGTCGGCACCGCCAGCCGGGAGATCGCGGTGGGCGCGATCAACCAGGCGCAGGCGGTGAGCGGCGACAATATCGAGGCGGTGCCGCAGAGCTTCTATGGATCGGAGCGGGTGTTCCCGATCCAGATCGGCACCACCGGCGTGTTCGTCCAGCGCGGCAAGCGCAAGTTGCGCCAGGCGGAATATGATTTCGCGCGCGACCGGTATCAGTCCGCCAACATGACGGTGTGGTGCCGTCACATCACCAAGGGCGGCATCGTCCAGCTGACGTTCCAGAAGGAACCGGAAGAGCTGATGATCGGTGTCCGCGCCGACGGGCAGCTGGTGGTGCATCCGCATGCGCCCGAGCAGGAGATCAAGGGCTTTTCCCGTATCCGCCATGGCGGCGGCAAGATCCTGTCCGCCGTGGCTTGCGCATCCGCCAGCGGCGACCAGGACGAATTATGGGTGCTCGTGCAGCGGACCGATGGCACGCGCTGGGTCGAGCGCATGGCGGTGTGGCATGAGGATGACGATCCGATCGAGGACGCGTTCTATGTCGACAGCGGGCTGACCGTGATAGCGGCGGCCGGACAGACGCGCTTCACCGGGGCGGTACAGCTGAAGGGGCAGGCGGTCGCGATCCTGGCGGCGGGCGGCATCGTGACGGGCGTCACGGTGGCGGCGGATGGCAGTTTCGACGTGCCCGCCAGCGTGGTGCCCGCCGATCGGGCGTACCGGATGACGGTGGGTCTGCCCTATGTCGCGCGGGCGGTGACGCTGCGTCCCGAGCTGCGTGGCGGCGATACGCAGCAGGGCAAGCGCCAGCGGCTGGTCCGCATGGTCCTGCGCCTGATCGCGACCGCCGCGATCCGTATCGGTGCGGCGGGCGGCAAGCTCGACAATCTGATCGACCGGGCCAGCAGCGAGCATATGGATGCGCCCGTGCCGCTCTTCACCGGGGACACGGAACGGTCGGTGTCGGGCGGCTGGGACCGGAACGGACAGGCGGTGTTCGAGAGCTATGGCCCGTTGCCCGCGACGATCGTCGCGGCGATGCCGACGCTGACGGTGACGCAATGATCGCCATCGCGCCGATGGTCGCGACCGACGCGCTGGTCATCCAGCGCCAGGCCAGCCAGCGCGTCCAGTTGGGGATCGAGCGGGACATGAGCGTCGAGGAGGCGCGCGACCTGGCGGAGGGGGCAGGCGAGGCGTGGACGGTACGCCAGGACGGCCGCATCGTCGCCTGCCTGGGGTTGCGGGAGACGTTTCCTGGGGCGCAGGCGGTGGCGTGGGCGATCCTGTCCGACCGGATCGGCACTGCGCATCTGGCGGTCACCCGCCATGCCCGGCGCCGGATCGCGGCCAGCCCGCTGGCGCGGATCGAAGCGATCGTGCGCGAAGCGGTCCCGGCCGAGCTGGTGTGGGCGATGCTGGTCGGTTTGCAGCCCGCGCATGTCATGCGCCGATTTGGCCAGAACAGCGAGACGCATATCCTGTGCGAACGCATCCGGGAGGGCGATTGAATGGAGGCGTTCCAGGCCGCAGGCAATATCGTCCAGGGCGTCGCGGGGTATGAGGCGGGCAAGTACAACCAGGCGGTCGCCAATACCGAGGCAATCGAGCAGGAGCGTGCCGGGGCAGCCGAAGAGGGCCGGGTGCGTGAAGCGGCGCGGGCGGCGATCGGCCAGCAGCTGGCGGCGCAAGGCGGCAACGGTTTTGCGATGGGCACTGGATCGGCGCTGGACGCCTTGGCGCAGAGCCAGGTGAATGCGGCGCTCGACGCGATGACGGTGCGTCGTGATGCCGCCTTGCGCGCCCGATCGGCGCGGACGGCGGGTGCCATTGCGAGGGCGCAGGGGGACAATGCCTTGGTGGCGGGCATGTTGGGGGCGGCCGCGCGCGTCACTGATTGGGCCAGCTCCCGCACCAGCGCTCAGTCGGGCACGACACGCGGGGGGCGGTGATGGCACAGGAAATCGGATATCAGCGCCAGCTGGGGACGTCCGCGCCAGTGGGCTTGCCGAGCACGTCGCCAGCCGCCTTCGGGGCGTCGATCGGCGCGGCGGTCGACGACCTGGGGCAGGCGGTCGGACGGAACAAGCTGACCCACCTGCAGATCGAGCGGCAGCAGCGGACGGATACCGAGGCCGCCGATTTCAACCGTCAGTTTGCGGACATCCGGGCCGCGTATGACCGTATGTCGGTCGATATGCGTGCCAAGTCCGCTCCGGGCGGGGCGGGCCATGCGCAGGCGATGGACGGGTGGTGGCGCGATCAGTCAGCTTCACTGACAGAGGGCATCACCGACGAACGCCTGCGGCGATCGGCACAGGCGCAGCTCGACGATTTCGGGGCTCGTATCGGCACGGCCGAATATACCTGGGAACAGGGCGCGCGGGTCAAGAAGCTGGTGACCGACGAGCAACAGGCGGGGCAGATCGCCGCCAATCGGGTGCGCCGGGTCGATAATCTGGATGCATTCGATCAGGAGCTGACCTATCGCCGTCGCGGTATCGAAGCGATGGTGGGCGTACCCGAGGACGTCAAGACCGGGTTGATCCACGAGTCCGATCAGTTGATCGCCACGTCCTTCCTAAACGGCGTCGTCGAGCGATCCCCCCAGCTGATCGACGCGTTGCTGAAGAGCGGACAGTTCGACGAGCTGGTGACGCCGCAGCAGCAAGAGCAGCTGCGCCACGGTGCCCAGGCGGAGATCCGGCGATCGGAAGCGGAGGCGCGTGCAGCCGCTGCCCATGACCGTTCGGTGAGGACGGACGAACTGGCGGCGCGCGAAGTGACGTTGAACGCGGGCGGTGGCACCTATCAGGATCGCCTGCAGCTCGCGCATGACTATGAGGCCATGGGCGACAAGTCCAAAGCCACGCAGTGGATGGGCGAGGCCGCGCAGTTCGGCACGATCCAGGCGAACAAGGGCATGGCGCCTGCGCAGCTGCGACAGGAAATCACGACGCTGCAGGGGAAGCAGGCGGGCGGTGGATTGAGCGGGGAGGATGCCAATCGGCTTTTCGCCCTGCAAAAACTCAGCACGATCCAGGAGTCCAACCTCAGCAAGGAGGGCGGAGCGCTCCTGCAGACCCAGTATGCGACCGGACGCGCGATCGGTGCCCTGAATGTGGCAGACCCTGCCTCGTTCCGAAGTCGATCGCAGCAAGCCATTGCGGCTGCGCGCGATTGGGGGCGTGCGACGGTCGAGCCCATCCTCCCGGACGAACTGCGTGCCTTCAAGGACCTTTATGCCAATGGCGTCAACGGCCAGCTGCAGGCGGTCGACCTGCTGCGCCAGTTCGGTGACGTCCGGGTGATTGCCGGGGCGGCGCGCCAGGTTGCGGGCAATGACGACGGGGCGTTTCGTATGGCGGCCGTCCTGCCGCACAGCGTGGCGCGTGACGTGTTGCGCGGGGCGGACACGCTGAAGAGCAATCCGCAGGTGTGGAAGGAAAAGCAGGCGTCCAGCGATTTCCAGAAATGGTTCGGGGTGCCGCTGTCTTTCCTGGGGGGATCGACCGCCAATGACGTGTATCAGGCCAGCCGGTCGTTCTTCGCACAGCGGGCGACCGACGGAGGTTTGACGCAATATGTGCCCGGCCGCTTTGCCGAGGCGGCCATCACCATCCTGGGCCGCGACCGCGACGGACGCGGCGGGATCGCGCATTGGGGCCAGCCCGATGGCCCCGTCGTCATCCTGCCGCGCAACCAGACCGCCGATGATTTCAAGCGTCGCCTGGCATCGGCCAGATTGCCCATGTACATCGCGGCATCCGGCGGTCGGAAACCCGTCTGGGGCGATGGCCATCCGGTCAGCGAGGCGGAACTGAAGGGGCTGCTACCCACAGCATTGCCCGATGGGCGATACGGCTTCCGGCGATCGGGCCGGTTGCTGACCGATGACCAGGGCCAGGTCTTTGCCGTCGACGTCCAGGCACTGACCGGGCGATGACCGACCAGCGCAGCCCGCTGATCGCGGGCACGGCATCGACCGATCCGACCTTCCTGCAGGGACGGTTAGGCGTGTCCCGTCCCCTTCCGCCGCCATCGCTCTGGGACCAGTTCACCACCTCGATCCGTGGCGCAGCGGGGAATGACGATCCGGCCGCCGCAGCGGCGCGACGGCGCGACGCGATCGAGGCGGCCATGCAGCCGATCGTCGACGAGCTGCGCACGCGCGGTGTCGATGACCCGGCCTATACCCAGCGCCTGGCGCGCGACGGCTGGTCGCTATCCTATAATCGCGATGCAATCTGGCGCGGCATCGCGCGGGCCCGCGCGACCGATGGCAAGGCGTTCGAGGGTGTCGAAGATGATCCCGCCAAATTCGAGCAGCGGATCGCCGCGCCGGTCGAGGCGACGATCGCGCAGGAACGCGATGTTCAGGCGCGCAGCGGCTGGGCCGCCTGGCTGCCGGGGCAATTCATCGGCGGCATGGCGGACCCGATCAACCAGATCGGGATGCTGGCGGGGGCGGGCACCGCCCGCTCGATCGCGCAGGCGGCGCTTCGCGACGCGCGGCTGAATGTCGGTATCGAGCTGGCGCAGGAGCCGACGCGTGCCATCGAGGAGGCGAAGCGCGGCAAGGTTCGTGGACCGGGCGAGGTCCTGGCCACGCTGGGTCTGGCGGCGGGGACGGGCGCTCTGTTTGGTGGTGGTGTCCATGCCCTGGCGGAAGGTGCCGCTGCTGCCCGTCGGTCGGTCGCGGGACAGTTGGCGGACCGGATGCGGCGGACGATCGGCGAAGACCGCATGACGCCCGAGGAGCGCGCGGCGGTCGCGGCGCTGGATCGGGAAGACGAAATTGCGGGGGTGTCCCCTTACCAGCCCGGCGTGGGTGGCGACACGCACCAGGCGCGCATGGCGATGGCGCGTGACCAGTTGCAGAGCGGGCAGGTCCTGCCTGCCCCGGTGCCACGCTTCGATTGGCAGAAATTCGCGATCAAGACGGGCAGCGCGGAGAGCAGTGGCCGCTGGCAGATCCAGGCGGAAGGATCGAGCGCCTATGGTCTCTACCAGATCACGCGGCCGACCTGGTTGCGGCTGCTGCGCAAAGATCCGGAATATTCCAACATCAAGCTGTCGGACGATTATCTTTGGAGCAAGCGGACCAACCCTGCATCGCAGGAACATGTCTTCAAGCTGCTGGTCGACGAAAACAAGGCTGCGCTGGAAAAGGCCGGTCAGCCGGTGACCGACGGCAACATGTACCTGCTGCATTTCGCGGGGCAGTCGGGCGGGACCAAGATCCTGAAGGCGTTACCCGACACGCCGATCGAGCAGATCATGTCGCGCGGCGCGATCGAAGCGAATCCGTTCCTGAAGGGCAAGACGGCGGGCGACGTGGTCGACTGGGCCCATGCCAAGATGGGCGACGCGAAGCATGAAGGCGCGATCCTGCGCAAGGATGTGTTCGAGGACGATAGCGCGTGGGCCGGTGCCCAGGCGGAGGCCGATGCGGCCGCACGGGAGATCGCCGCCCTCGATGCCGAGCGGATGGTGGTACCCCGGCCGGACGAAGCCGATATCGGCGATCCGCGCACTTGGATGATGGACGATCCCGTAATCGCGCCGGAGGTGAAACCGGTGGGCATGGATTGGGAGCCGGGCGCCACGATCGTCGAGGGACCACGTGGCAGCTGGCTATCGGCGATGCGGGCCTTGCGGGATGCCGGGGAGGGCGAGATTGCCGGTGCGCTCCACCACCCGGATATCGGTCCGATCGACGTCAAATGGGGGACACCCGGCAAGGCGGCGCCGACCTGGGCAGGCGGGTATGGCCTTTCCCATATCCTGGCCAAGCACCCGGAAATGGAGGCGCGGCTGGCGGACCTGCCCGAGATTATCGCGGGCATGGATATCGTCAGCAATGACGGGCGGACAGTGCGCTTGCGCGGCGACCCGCACGAGGCGGGTGTGCGGCTGGACTGGGACGGCCAGGAACAACGCTGGCTGGTCACCGCCTATGACCCGCGTGGCGGTGATGCCCCGGCCGCGTCGGTGTCCTCTCGTGACGCAGCTGACGGTCGGGCCTCCCCCGACCACGGGGCAGAGGGCAATATAGATCCGGTGCCTGGGGCGGGCAAGTTTGCGGACTGGATCGAGGCGGAAACGGGCACCCGGCGCTGGGTCGTCGCGCCGGAGCTGACGCCCGAGCTGGCGGCGCGCGGCTATGAGATGGCGATCCCGGCCGAGGATTTCGCGGCCATGCGCGGGCGCTGGGCAGCGGGCGAGCGGCCGATCGGCGCGGACGGCGGGCCGCCGGGCGCGATCGAGGGTTTCGACGGGCCCGACGATATCGCGGCCGCCCGCCAGATCGATAGCTTGGAGCACGACCTGCGGATGTTCCTGGCGGAGGATGAGGCGGCCGGGCTGACGGTGCGGCTGGACGAGGAAGGAAATGTCATGAGCGCGGCGGATGTGCTGGACGAGCTCGACACCGATTGGTCGGTGCTCGACGCGGCCGAGGCCTGTATGCGGCCGGGCGGTGACGCGTGAGCCTGGGCCGCTGCATCCCCGACATGGTTCGTCGGGGCGAGATCGATCCAGTCCGCGCCAAGCGGATGAAGGACCTGTTCGATGAGCTGGAGGGCTATTACCGCCAGTCGATGGGCCCGGACGCTGCGGCGGCCGAAGCGAGCGAGGCGACGCTGCGCCAGCTGCGCACCGAAGCCCTGCTGAAGAAGCGCCAGGCGCTGCTGCAGATCAACCGCCAGCGCGACGCGCTGAAGGACCTGAAGACGTTCAAGGGGGATAACCCCTATGCGGCGGTCAATGCGCTTCTCGATGACGACGATCGCGCGCCCTATCGCAAGGGCAATGTCGCGACCGGCGCGCGTCGGATCGAGCGTCTGGCGCATGCCAAGATGGTCGACTTCATCGAGACGCATCGCCGCGACCTGACCGGCAAGCCCAAGGACGTTGAAGGGCTGGATGATGTCGGGCGGGAATTGTTCGGGCAGGCCACCGGCAATGACCGCGCCAAGGTCTTTGCCGAGGCGGTGACGATCGCGCGTGAGGAACTGCGCCAGCGTTTCAATGCGGCGGGCGGTGCGATCCGCAAGCTGGCGAATTACGGAGTGCCGATCAGTTATGAACCGGCGCGGGTGCGCGACGCGACCCCGGAACGCTGGCTGGAGGTGGTCACAGCCAATCTGGATCGGTCGAAGATGATCGACGAGAGGACGGGCGTGCCGTTCACCGACCAAGCGTTGAAGCCGTTTCTGCTGGACGTGCGCGAAACGATCCGCACCAATGGCATGACCGGCGAGCCCAGCGCGGCCTTTCGGGGCGGTGGCAAGATGGCCAACCGGGGGCAGGAACACCGGGTGCTGCACTGGAAGGACTATGACGCCTGGAAGGCCGTCAATCAGGAATTCGGCACCGGCGACAATCTGTTCACCGTCATCATGAGCGGTATCAGCGGCCGGTCGCGCGAGATCGCGATGATGGAGCGGCTGGGGCCCAACCCTGATGCGACAGTGCGGTTCCTGCTCGACAAGATCGCCTATGACAAGGCGAAGGGCGACACAGCCTTGGTGCCTGAAGTCAGCGCCAAGTCGGTCGAGCGGCGCCAGTCGGAAAATCTGTGGCGCTATGTGAAGGGCGATGCCACCGCTCAACATATCTATCCTGATCCGATCCGGCGCGGGGTCGTGACGACTTTGCAGGGCGGCCGCAATCTGATCACCGCGGCCTGGCTGGGGTCCGCCACATTGTCCTCGATCAGCGACATTCACACCCAGGCGATGGCGCGGGGCCTGTATGGCCTGCCCGAGACGAACCTGCTGACCAGGACGCTTGCGAGCCTGCGCGACAACGCCGGGCAATTGAGCCACGAAAACCGGAAGGCGGCCGCGCGCCTTGCGCTGGGCATGGAGGATGCCGCGCACTCGCTGGGGCAGAGCGCGCGGTTCATCGGTGAGGTAACTGGCCCAGCTTGGACGCAGGTCGTGGCGGACGATGTTCTCCGCCTGTCTGGTCTGAACCGCCTGACCGAAAATCGAAAGAGCGCGTTTGGGCAGGCCTTGCTTGGAGCGATTGCTGATGAGCGTGCGCGGAATTGGGATGACGTATCGCCCGGGTTGCGAACCGCGATGGAGCGGAACGGCATTGATAAGTTCGACTGGTTGACCATCCGCCGGGCCGTAACGGAGATCCGAGGATCGGAAATCATCGACCCGACCCTAATCCGTGATCAGGCGGTGCAAAACCGGCTGCTCGACATGGTCATCCGGGGACAGGCGACGGCGGTGCAAGAGGCATCCGCCACCTCACGCGCGCTGGCAAACCCGATGGACTTGGCGAAGGGCAGCATCAGCGGTGAACTGTGGACCAGCGCGTTGCAGTTCAAAGGGTTTGCCGTGGCGCTGATGGCCAGGCATGCCCGTATCATCAGCAACCTGGGGCCCGCTGGCGGGGCGATGTACGCGGCGCAATTCTTCATCGGGCTGACCATCTACGGTGCGGCGGTGATCCAGCTGCGCGAGTTGGCCAAGGGCAATGATCCGCGACCGATGGACAATGCCGAATTCTGGGGCGACGCGGCGCTGCAGGGCGGCGGGATCGGCATCCTTGGCGATCTTGTCGGTGTGTTCAAGAACGACCGCATCGATAGCCTTGGGGGCTTTATCGGCGGTCCTATCTATGGCGCGGTCCAGGATGTTCGCGCTGCGGTGCGGACTGCGTTGCCTGGCAAAGAGCGGAAGGACGGCACGCACCGCCAAGCCAACCCGGGCGGCGCGGCCGTGAAATTGGCCAAGCGCTACGTCCCGGGATCGAACCTCTGGTATCTGCGCGCGGCATGGGAGAGGATGGTCATCGACCAGCTCGACGCCATGGTCAGCAACACGCATGACCGCGACGTCAAGCGCCGGGAAACCCGGCTGGAGAAGAACCACCAGGGCCAGTGGTGGCAGAGTGGCGACCCGATGCCGGAACGTGCGCCCGACTGGGGCAATGTCGTGCAGGGGGCGGATTGATCGGATGACGAAAGCGGCGCTATGTTCTCGTTATGTACCGCGATTCGTCCGCTCGACATCCTCCTACCCGGTTGACGTTCCTGGCGTTGGTCGCCGCGAAGGAGATAGCGGACGAACGAGCATCGGGCCCGGTCGAGCAGTCGGCCGCGCTGCGCGTCGTGCTGGGCTATCTGCACGGCGTCAGCGGTGGCGATCGGCGGATCTATGATGATTTCTGGCGCTATTGCCGGGAAGACGCCTTTCCGGGCGATCATTCCGGTTATGCGGCCAGCACCCATATGTTTTCGTGCTGGCAGGGCATGGTGCGCCGTGCGGGTATCCGGTTGACGATGGACATGATGGAGCGGTTCAATTCCGTCGCCCGATCGCCGCAGTGCGACAGTTTCAGCAGCCGGATGAAAAAGGGGGTGACGGACGCCACCCCCTCTCCGGTCACATCGGGAACGGCCCCTGCGCCGGGAGAACCCCCGGCCAGCGGTGCTGCTTGATGACCTCGTTCACCCGGCCGGGGTTCACGCCCATCAGCGCGGCGGCCTGGTGCTGGTACAGCCCCTTGATCTGCACCAGAAAACGGATGTGCGCCGCCATGGGGGCGGTCACACGGGGGGAGGATTGTCGCTTCACTTCGGTACCCTTCAAAGGGCCCCGTGCGAGAAATTCATTTGACCGGTAGTTATACGAGGGCTTATAGGGGCCCTCGTAGCGCTACAGTTTCAACGGCTCCTCACACGAGGCGTTTCTTGATCCGGGACCGGAGAGGTTGCACCCTTTCCGGTCCCTTTCTGCGTTTGGAATACTGTGCTTTTCGTGTCAACCGGTCCGACATGAACCAGTATTAACCAAGTGTTCGCACCTCTCCTGAGGGCTTGACTCCTGCAGAACAGGCAAACACGCGCGATTCGCGACGCATAACAGATATGCGAAAAGCGCGGTTTTGCGTCGGTTTCCTGTTCCGTTCTACCGTTCGTCGCAAAAATAAAAAATTAATCGGGGCCGTTAACGCGCGGTGTGTCTGTTCGACCACCATGGTGACATTGTTCCACCACCGCGGTGGATCGCTGTCGATGGCTCTTGCGAGCCGAATCACAACTGCGCTATGGTCCAACCGCCCACACAGGGCCCCGGTGATTACGGCGCCGGGCACCGCCCCCGAATTATACCCATCGGGGAAGTGCCGTGACCGTTGCCGCAAAGCCCAGTACCATCAGCTATGCCGAGGACGGCACCTCGACGGTGTTCGCCGTTCCGTTCCGCTTCAAGGCGGCCAGCGATTTGGTTGTCGAGCGCTTGTTTGGCGATCAGGTCCTGACGCTGCAACTCGGCACCGATTATGTCGTTTCCGGCGGCCAGACCGATGCCGGAGGGACGCTCATCCGGAACGTCTCGACGAACGGGGCAGTTCTGCGCATCACCCGCAGCACGGCGCTGGCGCAGCCGATGACCTATGCCACGGGCGACCGTTTCCCGGCGGCCAGCCATGAAGAGGCACTCGACCGGCAAATGCTGATCGCGCAGGAACAGGATGCGCGCCAGGCGGATACGGCCAGCCGGGCGTTGATGCTGCCCCCCGGGGCCGTGGCGGATGAAATCAAGCCGGTACCGTCGTCCGTGATCGCGTTCGGTGGGGATAAGGCGTTGACCACCCTGCCGATCGGCAGCTTTCCGGCCGGTCCGACGGGCCCGGCGAACAGTACCTATACGACGATCGACCAGTTGCGCGGTGCCCGTGTCACCGATCGTTCGTATCAGTTCGCACCCGACCAGTTCGATTTTAGCGGATTTCCACCCGGGACCTACTTCTTTCGACCGGGGGACTATAGTGGGGCGCAATACTCGAACGACTTTGTCAGCGGTGCAAAGGTCCGGCTGCTGGCGGTCGACCTGACCGTAGGCGCGCTGGTGCGGCAAGAAGCCGACGGCTTGACGGCACTCTCCCTAGCGCCTGGCGCGGTGCCGCGCAGTCAGCAATCCAAAAACGACGACATGGTCAGCGTCCTGGACTTCATGTTCCAGGCCGATCGCGTCGCTTGTCGCGCCTATAATCCATCGCTCGGCTGGTCGGCGACGTTGCCCGATGTCACCTACGCGTTCAACCGCGCGCTGGCGGCGGCCGAATTGGTCGTGGTTCCGGCCGGCGGTTACAAGATCGCCGATCTGCGCATGCTCAATCGCAGCCAGTTGCTGGGCGATGGTCGGAACGCCACCTTCCTCCTGCAGAAAAATCCGACATCGCGGATCATCGACTGCCTGTCCGACGCATCGGTGGGCCAGCTGCTGGGCGTGAAGATTTCGGGCGTGTCGCTGCTCGGTTGTCCAAATCCCGTCGCGGCAGCGGTTCGGGTAGCAGGCTATGGCGGCTATGCCATCACTCGGTCGTGGTTCGAGTTCCACGCGCAAAATGTGGCCAAGTTCATCGAAGTCCAGCCGGGAGATACGGGTCCCAACGTCTATGACTGCGATTTCCATATTTCTGGAGAGCAGGCGTTCGACAACGCCGTAACCTGTGGCGGCGGTGTATATCAGCGATGGAAACTATTCCTGACACGTTGCGAAAAATTCCTGGCGGTGATGGATTTCGGCCACTCCTTCGCGGACATCGTGGGTGACGGCTGCATCAAGATCGGAGGGCAGGGCAATTATATTCGCCCCTCGATCGAATTCATTTGGGCAACGCGGCTTCCTGAGGACAATCCCGGCGATCCGAGTACGGGGATTGGTGCGCCTTCCCGTGTCGTTATGGACCTTAGCCAGACGATCGCCAGCCATCTCGATCTACCGCTCTTAAACACCTATGCCAGTAACGTCTTTCAGCCCGATACGCGCGGGGTTAAGTTCGCCATCCGGCCCGGCCAGGGGCTGACGATCACGAACCTGCGCTTTTATGGCCTGGGGGCGATCCCTCATCCGATCGATCCGTCGTCGGTCGGCTATTTTACCGTGACCAACGGTACGTCAAATGCGGCCAACAAGATGGAGGCGATGTTTGACGAGCAGGACGATGGGCATTCGCTCCGGCGTGTGACGTTCATCGGTGACACGTCGTCGCTTGCATCGGTGCCCACCGGACGAAATTCGCTCGACCCGCTTTATGTTGCACCAGCCGGGCCGATCAACCTGTCCGTGGGTATGCGATACACTTCGATCATCATCGATCCGTCCGTCGCCAGTCTCGATTTCGTGAACTTTTCGATCAAGAGCGGGCAGGCACCCTACCATGGGTGGTATCTTTCGATCACGACGACCAGGCCGATTACGGCGATCAACTGGCCAGCCGACGGTCGTTACACCAACCTTCCGACGTCGCTTGCCGGCAATTCGCGCTTCGCGATGCAATTCAACGCCACCGCCAACAAGTGGTTCTTAGCATGATCGAGACCCCCACGCCCGTCTATCCGCCCTGGTGGCGGCTGGACCCCGCTAAGCAGAACAACGAGCCTCCCAATCGCGACGATCGGCCTATCGTCGATGGTCCGCCGCTTGGCGAAGGCGCGGCGGCATGACCGATACCGCCAACGCCGTCCAGGCTCGCATCATCGCCGAGACGGTCGCACGCGCTGCGATCGAAGAATATGTCCGCGAAAACCCACCGAAAGCAGAGATGCCGCCTCACATGAAATGGATCGGGAGCATCGGCGGTGCCGTCCTAGTCGCGCTGATCGTCGGCATGTGCAGTTGGATGGCGGCAACGCTGTCCGATCTGACGAAGACGGTCGCGCGCATCGACGAGCGGCAACAGGTCACGGCGGATGATCGCCGGGAGATGAAAGAGCGCTTGAACCGCATCGAGGAGCGGATCGGGCGGCTGGAAACGGGAGGTGTGAAATGAAGACGATCGATCAGCTGATCGACGAGGTAATCGCGCGTGAGGGAGATTTTAGCGACCACCCGGCCGATCGAGGCGGGCCAACTCGTTTCGGCATTACGGAGCAGGTGGCACGCGCGAATGGCTATACCGGCGATATGAAGGTTTTTCCGCGCGATCGGGCGTTGGCGATCTATCGTTCGACCTATTGGACGCGGCCCGCCTTCGACCAGGTGGCAAGCGTGTCCGCCCTGGTCGCGGCCGAGCTGTTCGACACGGGCGTTAACATGGGCGTGTCGGTGGCGGCCGGGTTCCTGCAGCGTGCACTGAACGTGTTGAACCGCGGAGCGGTCGACTATCCCGACCTGAAGGCCGACGGTCAGATCGGACCAGTGACGATCTATGCGTTGCGCCAGTTCGTCGCCAAGCGCGGTGCGGCGGGCGCCGTCGTTCTGGTCAAGGCGCTCGATGCGCTTCAGGGCGAACGCTATATCGCTCTGGCAGAAAGCCGCCCGGCCAATAAGGCATTCGTTTATGGCTGGCTCTCCGGGCGACTGGGGCAGGCGGCATGAGCGCGTCCGATGAACCTGGCCAGCCGATCGTCGTGCCGCCCACCATCCTGGCAGGGCAGGCCAAAGCACAACTGCGGCTGGCGCTGGCGGCGATCGGCGGGGCGCTAGTGCTTCGCAAGGCTCTGCCAGCATGGGCGGTCAATGACCAGATGCTCGACCTGGTGGCGGGCCTGATCATCTGGGGCGTCGCGGCTGCTTGGTCGTGGGGGCGGACCAAGCTCAATCATGCACGCTGGGTCGCTGTCGCGGCCGATCCCCGCGTGCCGGACGATGTCGCGACGGTGAAGGGAGCCGAAACATGAATGTCGCCAAATTGCTGAAGCTGGTGGTGACCGTGGCGCAGACTATCGTGACGGTGCAGGCGGTCGGAAAACCGATCGTCGAAGCGATCAAAAAGAAGCCCGGCTAGAGTGTCCCGCATTCCGACAAACGGCGGAGGCTGTCGAAAAATTGGAATAAAAATCTAGGCTAAGTGCTTGATTTTGCGTGGTCGGATCAGCTTGGAAGGCTGCTGCACTACCATTGTGCTATACCCGCTCAGATCCGGCGCCGTGATCGACCCTAGCCGATTGGCGGGGATGGTGGAAGGGACTGGATTCGAACCAGTGTACGCTCACGCGGGCAGATTTACAGTCTGCTGCCTTTAACCACTCGGCCACCCTTCCGGGGTGTCGCTCCACCGGAGCGAGGCGGGCCCAATGCCGAAGCTTCGCCGCGCTGTCAACGGCGTTTTGCGGGTTTTTGCCTCTCACGGCTTGTTCTGGCGGCCTTGCATATGCCGGGATCGGGCGATGGCTTGTCGATCGACGGCGGACGGTCCGGTGCTCCCGTTCCCGGCGGCGAAGCCTTCGTCACGCCCGTCCATCGGCCGTTGGGCGCGGGTCTGCGTCAGGGGGTGTCGCGCGGGCGGGGTCTTGCTTGCGGCGGCGAATGCGGACAAGGCCTTGCCAAGACCGCCGGTGCCGCAGGCAGCCGGTGCCGACCAATTCCTTTTTCTGATACGGATACCGACGATCAATGGCACGCCGAGGACATCGCCCCAGCCAAGCTTCCGCGAACCGCCCGCGTTTCTGGGGGCGACACGCGGTGACGGCGGCGCTCGCCAATCCCAACCGTACGGTGCGCAAGATCTGGGGTACGCGCGAGGCGCTGGCCGCGCTCGACCTGCCGCCGGTCGTGCCGATCACCTATGCCGACGCGGCGGACCTGGGCCGTCTGGTCCCCGCCGACGCACCGCATCAGGGCCTGGTGGCCGAGGTCGACCCGCTGGAGGATATGTGGCTGGGCGACCTGCTGCTTGAAGGACGGGATGACCAGCGGCCGCTCGTCGTCCTCGACCAGGTGACCGACCCGCACAATGTCGGCGCGATCCTGCGCTCGGCCGCTGCCTTCGACGCGCTCGGCATCGTGACGCAGGACCGGCACGCGCCGCCCGAATCGGGCACGGTCGCGCGTTCGGCGAGCGGCGCGCTGGAGACGGTGCCGTGGATCCGCGTCGTGAATCTGGCGCGCGCACTGGAGGAGATCGCCGAGGCCGGTTTCTGGCGCATCGGCCTGACCGGCCACGCGGACCAGACGCTGGCCCAGGCAATGGGAACGCAGCGTATCGCCATCGTGCTGGGTGCCGAGGGCGAGGGGATGCGCCAGAATACCGAGGCGCATTGCGACGAACTCGCCAAGCTGCCCATCAGTTCGAAGGTGGAAAGCCTGAACGTCTCCAACGCCGCCGCGATCGCGCTCTACGCCGTGGCGGCGCGATAAAGGACGGGGCGGTGGGGGCGAACCTCGCCGCCTTGTGCTTGCTTCCGAGGGAAGGCCGTCCCGCGATGGAGTGGCTTTTCCATAGCTGATGCCCGTTCGGTCCCGTGCGCGCCGGATGGGAAAGGCCGCACGCCGCTTGGCCCATGGCTGTCCGCCCTTTGCGACGCGTGATGGCATAGCGGCGGATCATTCTTCACCACCGCTCCGGTGAGGGCCGGGATGGCCCTCCGCTACCTATGAGACCCGCTGCTCGGGTGGCGTGACTTGATGGGCGGCGCGTACACTGGTTCTGTCGTGCAACCGCCATCGTCGCGCATAAAAGAAGGGCCGCCCTTCCCCAAGGAAGGACGGCCCCATGTCCGATTGTTCGGACGCGCAGGCTTTAGAAGCTGAAGCGCGCGCCGATGCGGATCTGATAGAGCGACTGGGTAACGTTCAGGGCTTCCTTGGGCGAGCGATAGCCCGAGTAGACATATTTCGCGCAACCACCCGCCGGATTGGTCGCCGAGCCGATGGCACCGGTCAGCGGCACGCCGGCGGCGTTCGCACAACCGACGGTGACGACCGAGGCGATACCCGGGAATGCGACCTGACGCAGCCCGCCCCAATCCTTGTTGAGTAGGTTCGGCAGGTTGTTGATGTCGGCGAACAGGGTGACGCGCGACGAGCCGATGAAGGTCGGGATTTCCTGCTCCAGATGGATATCGAGCCGGGTGAAGGCGCGGTTGCGCGCAATGTTTTTCGGCGCGATCTTGCCGCGATACTTGCCCAGCTCCGAACTGTTGATCAGGCCGTCAAGCGCCGCCGCTGTCGTCGAATCGCCATAGGTGACGAGCGGATCGCTGGTGCTGGTCGGAACATAGAGCAGGTTGGTGCCCTGATTGCTCACCAGATTGGTACCGAACACCGGCGAACGCGTGCTGGTTTGGTCCAGCATCGTGTAGCTGAACGGACGGCCCGCGCGGGTTTCGCCGAACAACTGGATGCGCGTCTTGTAGTCGCCGAAGAAGGCGTGATCGTAACCGACGCTGTACTTGAATGCCCACTTAATCTGGTCCGCCGAGGTGCCGTATGCAGGCATGTTCGGGTCGGAGAAGATCTGGTTACGGTACAGCGAGCTGGCCTGCGACGACGTCAGGTTGCTGACGTCCTTCACGTCCTGCCGGGTATAGCTTCCCCAGAGCGACAAGCCCGAGTCGAAATCCTTCGACACGGTGAACACGCCGATGTGGCTGCGACCCTGTGACGTGTTGCGAACGAGGATGTCGTAGTTCGCATCGTTGAACGCCGTCACGCCGCTATAGCGCGGGCGACCATCGGGAAGCGTGCCGACGGGAGCCGAACGCAGGTCCTGGAGGAAAATGCCGTCAACCGTCTTGGAGTAATAGTAGCTCGCACCCAGCTTGACACCGAACAGGTCGTAATCGGCCGACAGGGTCGCCTTCAGCGACGACGGCAGACGGAAGTCGGGAGCGATCGCACTGGTGTTGGTGCGGGCCAGAACGGCGGCGTTGGTCGCGCTGCTGGCATATTGCGCCACGGCATCCGGAATCTGACCGGTGACGTTGTTGAGCGCCGCCTGGCACACCGAGTCGGGCACCGCGTTCGTGCAGCTATTGGAACCCTGCGCCATGCGCTGGAACGTGATCGAGTTGGTCGTGATCGTATTCGAATAGCTGTTCGACAGATAGATGTCGGGCGAACCGCCGCCGAAGATGCCGGCGCCGCCACGGATGTTGAGACGCGATTCCGGACGCCAATCGAAGCTGGCGCGCGGTTCGATCAGCAACCGGCCCTTATAGGTATTGGTGTTCGAGAAGCCGTAGCGCTGCTGGAAATACGGGTTGTACACCGGCATCCCGCGCATGCCGTACATGTTCGCACGGGCACCATAGGTGAACTTGAAATTGTCGGTGACCTGCCAGTCATCCTGCAGGCCGAAGGTGTAGCGGGTGTATTTGAAATCCGCTGCGGCCGGCGCGATGGTGGCGGCATAGGTGACCGAGTTCGCCTGCCGGTTCTGGAAGTCCTGAAGCGAGTCGAAATACCACGAACCCAGGCTGTTGGGGACGAAGTTGTTGAAGGTGCGATTGGTCGCGACGTCGAGCAGCACCTTCACTTCATGGCCGCCCGCGCGATACCGGCCGAGGAACGAACCGGCCCAGGTGTCGAAGAACAACTGGTTGGTCTGGCGGAAATTGTCCGGGCCGAAGGTGATGCGTGGAACACCGGTGCTGCAACCCGTGGTCACCCCCGTCGAGGTGGCATCATTGCAAACCTGCAACTGACCGTTCGGGCGACCGCCGAGCGGTTCCTGGCCACGCCTGGTCCAGTTGTAGCTGCCGCGCAATTCGGTCGAGAAGCGATCGCTCCAGTCCGAATTCAACTGCACGATACCGGCGCGAAGCAGTTCGGTCAGCGCATAGGCGTTGGTGCTGAGGCCATATTGCGGCGAAGAAGGATTGACGTTCGTGTTGTTCTGACTGACCAGCGAATCGAACGCATTGATGTACGACAGCGACAGACGATGGCCGTCGGTGACGTTCCAGTCGATGCGGCCGACGATCTTTTCGTCCTTGCGATTGTTGATCGTCAGAACCGAGCCAGCGTCGATGTTATACGTGTTCTTGGCAATGCCGGCGACGTTGTCGATATCGCTCTGGCTCAGGTTCGGAACCTGCGCCAAAAGCGTGCTGAACGGGCGCGGATCGGTGTTGCGCTCGCCGGTGACCATGAAGAACAACTTGTCCTTGATGATCGGGCCGTCGAAGCGGGCACCATAGGTTTCCGACTTGTAGTGCGGGGTGACGATCGTCGTCGAACCGATGCGGTCGCCCGATAGGCCGTCGGTGTTCTGCGAGTAGAAGCCGGTGCCGTGGAAGGTGTTGGTACCCGAGGCCAGCACAGCGTCAATCGCACCACCCTGGAAGCCGCTCTGACGGAAGTCATAGGGTGCGATCGAAACCGACACCTGCGCCAGTGCGTCGAAGGGGACGGGACCACGGTTGGTCGGGCTGGCGTCCTGGTTCAGGCCAAACGAGTCGCCAACGGTCACGCCGTTGATGGTGAAGCGGTTGAAGCGCGGGTTCACGCCCGCGAAGCTGACAGCGCCGCCGCGATCGCCGCTGTTGCTGAGGTCGAGAGAGGCGAACGGATCGCGACGCTCAATATCGCGAATGTCACGGTTGACCGAGGCCACCTTGCGGATATCGGCCTGGGTCAGCGTGGTCTGCGGCCCGTCCGACCGCGAGCCGGCCCCACGGATCGACGATGCGGTGACGACGATATCGCCAGCGGTGCTATCGCCCAGTTCCACCGGGAGCGTGAATGCCTGCTGCACCACGGTGTTGATGTCCGAGATGGTGCGGCTGCCCTGGCTGCTGGTCACTTCGACCGTGAAGGGGCCGCCCACCCGCAGGCCGTTGAGCGAGAAGCTGCCATCGGCGCTGGTCGTTGTCTGAGCCCGGGTACCGGACGGCGTATGGATGGCGACGACCGTCGCGCCCGCAACAGGCGCGCCATTGGCAGTGACCGTGCCGCGAATGGCGGATGTCGTCTCCTGAGCGGACGCCGCCGCCGGAATGGCGAGCGCGACGATGGCCGCGCTCAGGAAGAGAGAATTGCGCATGATATGGTCTCCTTTTCGCGCGGAGCGCGGTCCGACCGCTTTTTCGGTTCGGTTCTGCGGGCCCCTGCGCCTCGGACATTGCCGTTATGTTACAAATTGCGGGTGGGGAAGAATGGCCAGCGCACTCTGTCCAAAGGCGTTGCAGATCGGCAACGGTTTTGCCCTTGTCGAAGCTATGCGGCTCACATCAACGGATATTCCGTCCGCGGCCGATCCACGCGCCGTGCCGGGCGATGGCGCGATCGGAGCGTCGGCGGCCTGCCCTTTCTGTCGCACCCGTCATCGCCTGGACAGATAGTCAGCTATTCGCGACCAGTGCATTCCATTCGGCTTCGTCGATGACCGGAATGTTCAGATCCTGCGCCTTTTTCAGCTTTGACCCCGCGCCGGGGCCGACGATGACCAGATCGGTCTTGGCCGAAACCGATCCTGACACGCGCGCGCCCAAGGCCTCGGCCTGGGCCTTCGCTTCGTCGCGCGACAGGGTTTCGAGGGTGCCGGTGAAGACCAGTGTCTTGCCGGTGACCTCGGATTCGCGCGTCCGATGCACGACGTCGAGCGGCGTGACCTGGGACAGCAGGTCGTCGACGACCACGCGGTTGTGATCCTCGGCGAAGAAGTCGAGCAGCGCGTCGGCGACCTCGGGTCCGATCTGGGGCGTGTCGATGGCGGCGACGATGGCGCGCTGCCGGCGCAGCTCGAACTTGCGGTCGGGTTCGCCCAGCGCAGGCACCGTCTCGGCCCGCACATGAAGCGCGGCGTCGATCATCGCGCGGAAACCCGCCATCGACACGAAGCGGCGGGCCAGGTCGCGCGCGGTGATCTCGCCGACATGGCGGATGCCGAGCGCGAAGAGGAATCGGTCGAGTGCGATCTCGCGCCGTGCGTCGATCGCGGCGAGCAGCTTGTCGACCACCAGTTCGGACAGGCGGTCGCGCGCGACCAGCGCCTCGCGATGCTGGTGCAGGCGGAAGATGTCGGCGGGCGAGGCGATCAGACCGTCGCGAAAGAAATCCTCGACCCGCACCAGCCCCAGGCCGGTGATGTCGAAGGCATGGCGCGAGACGAAATGGATCAGGCGTTCGACCCGTTGGGCCGGGCAGATCAGGCCGCCGGTGCAGCGGATGACCACCTCGCCGTCCTCGCGCGTGGCCAGGCTGCCGCATTCGGGGCAATGGTCGGGGAAGGCGAAGGGCTCGCGGGGCGTGTCGCGGGTCAGGTTCTCGACGATCTGCGGGATGACGTCGCCCGCGCGTTGCAGGACGACCCGGTCGCCGGGGCGCACGCCCAGCCGTTCGATCTCATCGGCATTGTGCAGCGTCGCATTGGTGACGACGACGCCGCCGACGGTCACCGGCTCCAGCCGCGCGACCGGGGTCAGCGCGCCGGTGCGCCCGACCTGGATGTCGATCTTCTCCAGCGTGGTTTGCGCGCGCTCGGCGGGAAATTTGTGCGCGATCGCCCAGCGCGGCGTCCGCCCGACAATGCCCAGTCGCGCCTGCCAGTCGAGCCGGTCGACCTTGTAGACGACGCCGTCAATGTCGAAGGGCAGGTCGGCACGCTGTTCCTCGATCCGGCGATAGATCGCCAGCGCGGCGGCGGCATCGGGCACCCGCGCAAAGCTATCCGCGATGGGGAACCCCCAGCGGCGGAGATATTCGACCAGTTCGTCCTGCGTCTCCCCGGGCACCGCGCTCGCCTCGCCCCAGCCATGGGCGAGGAAACGTAGCGCGCGGCCTGCGGTGATCGCCGGGTTCTTCTGGCGCAGCGAACCGGCGGCGGCGTTACGCGGATTGGCGAATTGCCGCGCCTCCTTGCCGGTCTCGGCGGCGTCCTGTGCCAGCCTGGCATTGAGCGCGGCGAAATCGGCCTTGCTCATATAGACTTCGCCGCGCACCTCGAAGATCGCAGGCGCGTCGTCGGGCAGCGACTGGGGAATGTCGGCGATGGTGCGGACATTCTCGGTCACATCCTCGCCGATCGTGCCGTCGCCGCGCGTCAGCGCCTGCGCCAGCCGGCCGTCGATGTAGCGGAGCGAACAGGACAGGCCGTCGATCTTGGGCTCGGCGGTCAGGGTGACGGGCTCGTCCTCGGGCAGCTTGAGGAAGCGGCGGACGCGGCCGACGAAATCCTCCACCTCCTCGTCGGTGAAGGCATTGTCGAGGCTGGTCATCGGCCGGGCGTGCGGCGCCTTGGCGAGATGCGCGGCCGGGGCGGCGCCGACCTGGCGATTGGGCGAATCGGCGCGCACCAGATGCGGATAGGCGGTTTCGATCGCCATGTTGCGGCGCACCAGCGCGTCATAGTCGGCATCCGAAATCTCGGGCGCGTCGTCGGTATGATAGAGGCGATTGTGATGGGCGATGGTGCGGGCGAGCGATTCCAGCTCGATCGCGGCTTCCAGATCGGTCTGGGGCAGGGGAGGCGTTGCGGTCACCCGAACCCTGCTAATCCACCCCGCAGCCCCGGATCAAGCGCTGGGCGGGGCGATCGTCACGACCGGCTTGGGATCGGCGATCGCATTGCCGCCGGTCACGCGGCCATCCTGAACGGTGAGCCAGTCGCACGCCTGTTCGATATGAATGCTGACCATCGACAGGCCCAGCCGATCCGCCATCGTCAGGCAATCGCGCAGCCCGACCAGCAGCATCGATCGGTCGTCAATCGGCGAGATGCTGGACAGGGAAGTCAGATGAGCCGGCATTTGCGAGCATCCGATGCAAAGGGGGCGTAACACAACATATGTCACCTTATCCGGTTCCATGCCTTACTAATAATAAAGTTTAGTGACGAGCGCGCCGATGCTCAAGCATCATTCACACGAAACATACGCCCGTTCCGGGGATGAGGACGTGAAGGTGCATGAAAGTGTTCCTCGCCGAGCCTGCCCGATCAGCTCTCTCAGAAAAGGAACGGGCTGGATGCCGGTTGGCGCTATGCGGTCTCGATCAGGCGATCGGCCTGGGCGCGGGCTTCGTCGGTGATGGTCGCGCCCGACAGCATCCGGGCGATTTCCTCACGCCGTTCGGCATGGCTCAACGGGCGAACGCCGGTGCGGGTCACGGTGCCGTCATGGCTCTTGGCGATCAACAGGTGCGCCGCGCCGCGCGCCGCAACCTGTGGACTGTGCGTCACCACCAGCAACTGGGTGCGCGTCGCCAGCCGGTGCAGCCGGTCGCCGATCGCCGAGGCGACCGCGCCGCCGACCCCGCGATCGATCTCGTCGAAGATCATCGTCGCCGCGCCCCCCTCCTCGGCCAGCGCGACTTTCAGTGCCAGGATGAAGCGCGACAATTCGCCGCCGCTGGCGATCTTCATCAACGGGGCGAAGGGGGCGCCGGGATTGGTCGAGATTTCGAACTCGACCCGGTCCTTGCCCGCCGCCGACCATTGCGACGGTTCGGCGGCGGCGACGACGGTACGGAAGCGGGCGGCGTCCAGCTTGAGCGGCGTGAGTTCGCCCTTCACCGCCTGATCCAGCCGGATCGCAGCGGCCTGCCGGGCTTGCGAGACGAGCGCGGCGGCCTGGTCATAGGTGGTCCGCGCCCTGGCCACGGCCGCTTCGAGCCGAGCGATCCCCTCCTCGCCCGCGTCCAGCCGTTCGAGTCGCCCGCGCAATTCCTCGGTCAGCGCGGCGAGGTCGTCGGGCTGGACCCGGTGCTTGCGCGCCATGCCACGCAACTCGAACAGCCGCGCCTCATCCTCCTCCAGCGCGCGGGGATCATAGGCCAGTTCGCGTTGCGCCTCGACCAGCCGATCCTCGGCCAGCGACGCCTCGATCACCGCGCGGTCGATCGCCGCCAGCGCCTCGGCCAGGGCGGGATGATCCTCGCCGATCCGCTCCAACACGCGTGCCGCCTGACGCAGCCCCGCCAGCGCACCGTCGGACCCTTGCAGACAGGTTTCGGCCGCATCCAGCTCGCCCGCGATTTTCTCCGACCGCTGCATGGTCCGGCGGCGATCGGCCAGCGTCTCTTCCTCGCCGGGTTCGGGGGCGAGTCTGGTCAGTTCGGCGACAGCATGGTCCAGCCATTCGCGGTCGCGCGCCGCCGTCTCGATCTCCTCGCGCGCCTCGGCCAACCGGGCCTCTGCCTCGCGCAGCGTCGTCCAGGCGGCCGCCGTCGCGCCGGTATCCACCCGTCCGAAGCCGTCGAGCATCATCCGGTGGCCGCGCGGATTGAGCAGGCCGCGATCATCATGCTGGCCGTGAATCTCGACCAGCATCGGCGCGATCTCACGCAGCAGCGCGGCGGAGGCGGGTTGGTTGTTGACGAAGCCCCGGCTGCCGCCATCGGCCTTGACCTGACGGCGGATGACGAGCGGCTCGCCCTCTTCGACCGCGATGCCCGCATCGTCCAGGATCGTGGCGAGCCTGCCGCCGGGGGCGGGGGCCGCGAAACTGGCAGTGACGATCGCCTGTCCCGCGCCGTGGCGGACCAGGCCGCTATCGCCGCGCCCGCCCAGCGCCAGACCCAGCGCATCGAGCAGGATCGACTTGCCCGCCCCGGTCTCCCCGGTCAGCACACCCAGGCCCTGGCCGAAATCGAGGTCCAGAGCCTCGATCAGCACCACATCACGGATCGACAGCGCGGTCAGCATGACGCCCGATATAAAGGCAAATCGCGCGCGATGTTATCCCCCGCGCACGAAAATGGTCACGATTTGTTCGGGTGGAACCGCGCCCGCGCCACCCCGAAGGTCGCGCGGGCGGATCGGCTTGGTCCGGCCGGTGGGGTTCAGCCGGTGGGCGAGCTGTTGTTGCCGGTCGGCGTCGGTCGGCCCGGTGCGGCCGCATTGGGGATGGCGGTGCCTTCCTGGCCGGGCAGGCCGGTATTGACCGAACCCGGCGTGCCGACCGGCACCACCGGCTGCCCCGGCTGGATCGGTGCGATCTGCTGGACCGGATATTGGCGCATCAGCTTATAGGCGCGGTTATACCAGTCGCTGCCCGGATAATTGGCACCCAGCACGGCGGCGGACCGCTCCGCCTCCTCGCGCACGCCCAGCGCCAGATAGGCCTCGGTCAGGCGCATCAGCGCCTCGGGCGTGTGGCTGGTCGTCTGGAACTTGTCGACCACGGTGCGGAAGCGCATCGACGCGGCCAGCCACTGGTGCCGGTCCTCGTAGAAGCGGCCGATCTCCATCTCCTTGCCCGCGAGGTGATCGTTGACCAGATCGACCTTCAACCGCGCATCGGCGGCATAGCGGCTGTTGGGATAGCGGCGCATCAGCTCGCCCAGCGCGTCCAGCGCCTGGCGGGTGATCTTCTGGTCGCGGGTGACGTCCTGGATCTGCTCATAATAGCCGAGCGCGATCAGATAATAGGCATAGGGGGCATCGCGATTGCCGGGATGGACCGCGATGAAACGCTGCGCCGACTGGATCGACTGGGTATATTCGCGGCCCAGATAATAGCTGAACGCGCTCATCAACTGCGCGCGGCGGGCCCAGACGGAATAGGGATGCTGTCGCTCGACCTCGTCGAACAGCAAGGCCGCTTCCTTGTAGCGGCCCTGATCCAGCCGCTTCTTGGCGGCCGTATACAGCGTGCCCACGTCGCGCGCGACATAAGGCAGGTCGGTACGGGTGCGGTTGCGGGCGCATCCCGCGATCGGAAGGGCCAGAGCGGCGATCAGCGCCAGCGACAGCGCACGAGAACGGGGGATACGCATCGCGGATGTCCTTAGCGCAGCGCGCGGGCCGGGAACAGTCCCCCCGCGCAACAGCGTGACATGCACTGTGACAGGGGGCGGGACCGGAGGCGTGTCATGGCGATCGTCGGCCCCGTGCCGGGATCGTCGCCGGGATGAGTACTGCGCGCTTGCCGCGGGTGAGCCGTCGCGGCATGGGCCGCGTTCGGGGCGAGACGCGGCGGAACAGCCCATCGCCCGGACGGTTGAACCGTCGCCTGATCGGAAGGAAGACTGACCCATGCCCGCCACGCTGCTCCACACCCACCGCGTCGAAAAGCCCTGGGGCCGCCACACGCTGTATCCCGGCTTCGAGGATGCGGCGCCCGGTGACGCGCCGATCGGCGAGGTCTGGTTCCAGGAGCCGGGCGACACCTCGCCCGACCTGCTCATCAAATATCTGTTCACCAGCGAGAAGCTGTCGGTGCAGGTCCATCCCGATGACGAACAGGCGCAGGCGCGGGGGCTGCCCCGCGGCAAGGACGAATGCTGGACGATCCTGACCGCCGAGCCCGATTCGACCATCGCCCTGGGCCCCAAGGCGGTGATGACCAAGGATCAACTGCGCGCCGATGCCCGGGACGGTTCGATCGAGGGGGATCTGGACTGGGTGTCGGTCAAGGAGGGCGATTTCTTCTACGCGCCGTCGGGCACCATCCACGCGATCGGCGCGGGCCTGACCGTGATCGAGGTGCAGCAGAACAGCGAAACCACCTATCGCCTTTATGACTATGGCAGCGACCGTGAACTGCATCTGGAGGACGGTGTCGATGTCGCGCATCTCGAGCCGTACCGGCCGATCGTGTCGCCGGGGCGGGCAGGCGAGGGGCGCGATATCCTGGTCGAGGGGCCCAAATTCGTCCTGGAACGCTGGGCGGCGGGCGATCATGCGGTGGCGCTGCCGGAGGGGCGGACCGCGTGGCTGATCCCGATCACCGGCACGGGCGAGGTGGCCGGTGTCGCGTTCAAGGCGGGCCAGTGCCTGACCGTGACCGGCCGCGAGACGGTCATGCTGTCGGCGGATGGCGACGCGCTGTTCGCCTATGCGGGGACGCAGCGGCTGTAAGCGGGACGACCTTGCTGCCCCCCTCCGCCGGATCGTTCGGGCAGGAGGGGGCGGCAAGGAGACCACACGCGCGGGCGGCTTGAACCCGTCCGAACAGGCCGCGCCGGTCAGAACAATCCCGGTACGTCGCGCTGGGCCGGCGAGGGATTGCGCGGCTGGACCAGCTTGCGCGACCCGTCGCCCGTCGACTGCGCGCTGAACGACGATACGCGGATCGGCGTACAGCTCTTGCCCTGCAGGAAGTTGAGCGCCGCGCGGGTCGAGCTCTCCTGCGGGTCGCCCATGCGCCGGGTCAGGTCGTCGCCCGCCTGGCAGGTAGCGCTCATCCGGCTGGCCAGGCCGTCATAATAATCGCCCTGGCGATCGGCGTTCTGGGTCGCAACGGCGATCACGCGCAGCCGATCGTCGCAGGCCGCGTTGTCGAGCCCGATCTGGCCTACCGGCTTGCCATAGGTGTTGGCGCCGATCAGGCCGCTGTTCGATCCCATATAGGGCAGGCTGCGGTTGATGACCAATTCGCTGGCCGAGGCGGTGCCGCCGGTGCCGATAAAGGCGATTCGGGTCGGTGCGATCGATTCGGGCTGCGGCGCGAAATAGTCGGTCTGGTTCTGCGACGACTTGCTGGCACGCAGCGTCAGATAGCCCAGCACGTCCGAGGTCTGGCGCGCGCCGCCGAGCAGGTTGTTGAACAGGTCGGCGATGCTCCCTGCGCCGCCGCCATTATAGCGCAGGTCGACGATCACCTGGGTGATGCCCTGCTGCTTGAAGGTGGCGAAGGCGGTGCGCAGTTGCGGATCGGCGGTGCCGATGAAGGTGCGCAAGTTGATATAGCCATAGCGCTGGCCGCCATCGACGATCACCTGTGCGCCGTAATTGGGCGACACCGGCTGGATCGTGTAGCTGGCCTTGGTCAGCGTGACATTGCGCACATTGCCCGACGGATCGGCGATGCGCAGCACGCGGGTGGTCCCCGCCGTCTCCGGGCCGAGCGCATTCTCGATCCCGTTATTCTGGTCGGCGCGCACGATGTCGGAGATCGAGCGGATGTCGGAGGCGGAGGTGCCGATCCCCTGAATCTCGGTACCGCGATCGATCCCGGCGGCCAGCGCGACGCTGCTTTCGAAGGACTCGGCGACCATCAGCCTGGTCTGGGTCGAATCGGTGGTCAGGCGAAAGCCGAATCCGGCCTCCGAACCCGAATTATAATAGGCATTTTCCTGCTGGATGGAGGTGATGTGCGTGAAATAGCGGTCCTTGCGCTGGGCACGCGCGGTCGCGGTCAGCGCGTCGATATAGTCGCTGACGGTGGTATAGAGACTGGGGTCGAGATTGGACGGCAGGGTTTCGGGGAAGAGATACCATTCGTTCATCTGGGCCATCACCCAGTTCTGCCGGTCGCGCAGCGTGCAACCGGCTCCGGCGGTCGTCCCGCCCGACGAACCGCCGCCGCCGCCACCGCCCGATGCGATCTGGCCACTGCCGCCGTCACCGCACCCCGCCAGCATACCGGCCAACGCCAGGAGCGCGCCAATTTGTCCCAACCGTGTCATGCAAACCCCTTCCAGACCCGGATGACAGCATCCGGCCGTTCACCTCGTGTCCGTGTCGAACTGTCCGGCGCATGAACGATTCGATGACGTATCGATGATGATTCGATAATCTTACGCTGCCATGACGGGTCGCGACATCACAAGGCCGGACCTTGGATGGTGCATCATCGCGATGAATCATCATGGCGATCACGGTCCGGGGCGGTTACGGAGAGAACCCGAGATACGGGCCGAAATGGCGGACGGGGATTGGAAAAGCGGATGATGCATGTCCTGACCCTGTCCAGCCTGTTCCCCGACGCTACGCGGCCCAATTTCGGTATTTTCGTCGAGCGGCAGACGGCGGCGCTGGCGCAGCGGCCGGGGGTGTCGGTGCGGGTCGCGGCGCCGATCGGCCTGCCCATATGGCCGCTGGCGGGGAGCCCCCGCTTCCGGGCGCAGGCGGCGCTGCCCGAGCGGGAGGACTGGCACGGGCTGGACGTATCGCGCCCGCGCTTCGTCACGCTGCCCGGCACGGCGGGACGGTTTCATGTGTCCGCGCTGATGCATGCCCTGCGTCCCTGTCTCGACCGGCTCCATGCCGAACAGCCGTTCGACGTGATCGACGCATCCTTCTTCTTTCCCGACGGTCCGGCGGCGGTGCCGCTGGGGCGGCGCTACGGCGTGCCGGTATCGGTCAAGGCGCGCGGGGCGGACATTCATTTGTGGGGGCGCGCATCCGCCACGCGGCGGCAGGTCGCCAGGGCGGCCGAGTGCGCCGATGGCCTGTTGGCGGTCAGTGACGCGATGGCGCGTGACGTCGCGGCGCTGGGTGTCGCGCGGTCGCGCATCCGGGTCCATCATACCGGCGTCGACCAAACGCGGTTCCAGCCGATCGATCGTGATGCGGCCAAGGCGGCGCTGGGCGTGGCCGGGCCGCTGGTCGTGTCGCTGGGCGCGCTGATTCCGCGGAAGGGCCATCATGTGGTGGTCGAGGCGGTGGCGCGCCTGCCTGGCGTCACGCTGATGATCGTCGGGGAAGGACCGGAGCGCGAGGCGCTGGCCGCGCGCGCCCAGCGGCTGGGGATCGCCGACCGGGTGCGGCTGACCGGCGGCGTGGCGCATGCCGATCTGCCCGCGCTGCTGGGGGCGGCGGACGTCATGGCGCTGGCGTCCGTTTCCGAGGGGCTGGCCAATGCCTGGGTCGAGGCGCTGGCCTGCGGCACGCCGATCGTCATCACCCCGGCGGGTGGCGCGGGCGATGTCGTCACCTCGCGCGCCGCCGGCCGCATCGCCGAGGCCGACCCCCAGGCCTTCGCCGCTGCGATCGGCGAATTGCTGCACCAGCCGCCCGATCCCTATGCGGTGCGCGCGGCGGTGCGCGATTTCAGCTGGGCGGCGAATGCGGCGGCGCTGCATTCGCATCTCGCCGAACTGGTCGGCCGCCGCGCCGCCGGTTGACGCCCTCCCGGATGGGCGGAGAGCCGATCAGCCCAGATCGTCGATCGCGGGCTGCGGCTCGGTGAACCACGCCGCGCCGGTTTCGGTCACATGGAAATGATCCTCCAGCCGCACGCCGAACCGATCGGGGATGACGATCATCGGCTCGTTGGAGAAGCACATGCCGGGGGCCAGCGGCGTCCTGTCGCCGCGGACCAGATAGGCGGGCTCATGGATCGACAGGCCGATGCCGTGGCCGGTGCGATGCGGCAGGCCGGGCAGGCGATAATCGGGCCCTAGCCCGGCCTTTTCCAGGACCGTGCGCGCTGCCCGATCCACCGATTCGCACGGCGCGCCCGGCCGCACGGCGGCAAAGGCGGCGGCCTGGGCTTCCTTTTCGATGTCCCAGATCCGGCGGACCTCGTCGCCGACATCGCCGAACGCATAGGTGCGGGTGATGTCCGAATGATAGCCGTCGATCAGCGTGCCGGTATCGACCAGCACCACATCCCCGTCGCGCAGCACGTCATCCTGCGGGAGGCCATGCGGGAAGGCGGTCGAGCGGCCGAACTGCACCGCGCAGAAATAGTTGCCGGTCGACGCGCCAAGCGCCCGGTGCGCGGCGTCGATGAAACGGATGACCTCCGACGCGCGAATCCCCTCATGCAGGATGCGCGCGGCGCGGCGATGCACCTCCAGCGTGATGTCCATCGCCTGCTGCATCAGCGCGATCTCGGCGGGCGACTTGATCGCGCGACAGCCATCGACGACCGCCGCGCCGCTGATGAGCCGCACGTCCGGCGCATCGGCGCGGATGCGGTCGACGAACAGGAACGCCATCGCCGGATCGATGGCAAGCGTCCTGGCCCCCGCCGCCCGGAGCGCGTCGGCGACCAGCGCCGAGGGGCTCTCATCCTCTTCCCACAGGCGGACGTCGCGCGCCGCGATGCCCAGGCTCGCCTCGAACGAGCCCAGCTCGAAACCGGGGCAGATGAAGATCGGATCGCCCGCCACTGGCAGCAGCATCGCCACCAGCCGCTCGGTCGCGCCCCAGGCGACACCGGTGAAGTAGCGCAGCGACGCGCCTGCTCCGATCAGCAGCATGTCCGCGCCGATCCCGGCCATCAGCACGCGCGCGCGGTCCAGCCGCCGCATCCGCTCCGCCGTTTCGATGACCGGGGCGGGGTTGGCCCAGGGCGTCAGCGCCGCCAATTCCCGCTCCGCCGTCGAGCCGCCGATCATCGATGCCATATCAATCGCTCCGTTTCGTATACGGTTTGGCGTCTAGCGCGGATCGGCGCGGCACGCCACCACATCGGCTGATCGCCCCTGTAACGCCGGCGTCGGTCCCGGTTCGGCCGGCGACGGAGTGACCACGGATCAATTCTGGCCGTACATCGCCATCGCATCGCGCCGGAACGCGGCGCCGCTGTCCGATCGGCTGTAGAACATGTGCCCGCCCGGATAGACGTTCAGATGCACCCGCTGCGCCACGCCATAGCTGGGCATCTGGTCGACGATCAGCCGCGAGGCGAAATAGGGACAGGACAGGTCGTCCCAGCCATGCACGATCATGACCTTCATCTTCGGATCGTTGGCGATCGCCTTGCGTAGGTCGGTGACGGGGGTGTCGTCGGGCTTGCCGCGATCCCAGGCACCGTTCACCTCATAGGACAGCGCATGATAGCGCGCGTCGGTCTTCCACCCCACCTCGCGCGTGACGAAATCGACCATCGCGCTGGTCGTCGGGGCGATCAGCGAGTCGAGCAACGGATCGTTGGACTTTTGCTGTGACGACCAGGGGAAGGGGTCGAAGGCGGTGACGTTCGAATCATAGATGCTGCCGATCGTCGAATCATTGCGATGGATCTCGCGCAGATAGGTGCGGGTGTCGACGCGCCCGCCCAGCTTGCGGACCAGCGCGGGGTCGAGCCCGGTCAACTCGGTCACGCGCGTCACGATCCGGTCGACGGCCTGCGTATCCGATCGGCCGCGCATCAGGTCGCGCAAATAATCGCCGCGCGCATAGGCCTCGACCCCCGCCATGGCATCGGGGGTCAGCTTGCCCTGCCGCTCGAACTGCGCCGCCGCCATCGAGGGCAGGTCGATCATCCAGGGCAGGGGCGAAAGCGCAGTGGCGTCGTCACCCGAGGCGGGGTCGAGATAGGGCGACACCATCACCAGCCCGTTGACGCCCACGCCGATCTGCGATTGCAGTTCATAGGCGATGCGCGGCGCGCGATAGCCGCCATAGCTTTCGCCCATGATATATTTGGGCGAGCGCAACCGGCCTTCCTTGACCAGCCAGTCATAAACGACCTTGGACAGATATTTGATGTCGGGGTCGTTGGCGTAGAAGGCCTTCTTGGTTTCGTCCTCGTCCACCAGGCTACGGCTGAAGCCGGTGCCGATCGGGTCGATGAAGACCAGGTCGGTGAAATCCAGCCAGCTATTGGGATTGTCGGTGGCGACCGGCGAGTCGGAGGGGGCATCGCCCTGCGCGCCGAACGGCACTCGCTTGGGGCCGACCGCGCCGAGGTTCAGATAGACCGAGGCTGCGCCCGGACCGCCGTTGAACGCGAAGGTGACGGGCCGCCGCACATCGCCGCCGGGCACGGTATAGGCGGTGTAGACGACCTGCCCGATCTCCTTGCCCTTGGCGTCGCGCACCGGGATATTGCCCACGGTCGCCTTGTAGCTGAGGGTACGGCCGCCGATCCGCGTGGTCTGGGCGATCGTCCGGTCGGCGGGCAGGGGCGGGCGCTTATTATCCTCGTCCTTGGCCTCGGTGGTCGTCTTGGTCTCGGTCTTCTCGGCCTTTTGCGCGGCGACGGGTGCGGCGGCGCCCGTTGCGGCAAACAGCAGCAGCGCCGACAAATGCAGGGTCTTCGACACGAACATAATGCTCCCCCAAAGAGTATATGATATTGCATCAAGGATCGCGTCGTGGTTGCCAAGTCCCCGCGCCGTGCCGGGATCCTGGGGGCGTGTCCGACGTTACCGCAAGCCGCGCCTTTTCGATCCCGGCGGCCGGAGCCTCCCCTCGAAACCGGCCTGTCCCATTCCTATCTCGCCTCTGGCCTTTCTCCCGGAACAGAAGTAGAACCTGCTTCATGCTGACCAAGATTTCCGTCCGCGGCGCGCGCGAGCATAATCTCAAGGATGTCGATATCGACATTCCCCGTGACACGTTGACGGTCATCACCGGCCTGTCGGGATCGGGCAAATCGTCGCTGGCGTTCGACACCATCTATGCCGAGGGGCAGCGTCGCTATGTCGAGTCGCTGTCGGCTTATGCGCGCCAGTTCCTGGAGATGATGCAGAAGCCGGACGTCGACCATATCGAGGGGCTGTCGCCTGCTATCTCGATCGAGCAGAAGACGACCAGCCGCAACCCGCGCTCGACCGTGGCGACCGTCACCGAGATCTACGACTATATGCGCCTGCTCTGGGCGCGGGTCGGCATTCCCTATTCCCCGGCGACCGGCGAGCCGATCGCGGCGCAGACGGTCAGCCAGATGGTCGACCGGGTGATGACGCTGCCCGAGGGGACGCGGCTGTATCTGCTCGCCCCCGTGGTGCGCGGGCGCAAGGGCGAATATCGCAAGGAAATGGCCGAGTGGCAGAAGGCGGGCTTCACCCGCGTCCGCATCGACGGCCAACTCTACGAGATCGACGAGGCCCCCGCGCTCGACAAGAAGTTCAAGCACGATATCGAGGTGGTGGTCGATCGCCTTGTGGTGCGCGAGGATATCGCGACGCGCCTCGCCGACAGCTTCGAGACCGCGCTGAAGCTGGCCGACGGGCTCGCCTATGTCGATCCCGCCGATCCCGCCAAGGACGAATACACGCCGCACACGCCCAAATCGGCAGTGCTGGGCGACAACGCCCCCGATGGGCGCATCGTGTTTTCCGAGAAGTTCGCCTGCCCGATCTCCGGCTTCACCATTTCGGAGATCGAACCGCGTCTCTTCTCGTTCAATGCGCCGCAGGGGGCGTGCCCGGCCTGTGACGGTCTGGGCGAGAAGCTGATCTTCGACGAAGACCTGGTGGTCCCCAATCACGACCTGTCGATCAAGAAGGGCGCGGTCGTGCCCTGGGCCAAGTCCAACCCGCCCAGCCCCTATTATATGCAGGTGTTGGGAAGCCTGGCGCGCGAGTTCGGCTTTGCGCTGGAGACGCCGTGGAAGGATCTGGAGCCCAAGGTTCGCGACCTGATCCTGCATGGCAGCAAGGGGAAGGCCGTCACGCTGACCTTCGTCGACGGCAAGAAGTCCTATGATGTCAAGAAGCCGTTCGAGGGCGTCATCGGCAATCTCAACCGCCGGATGCTCCAGACCGAGAGCGCCTGGATGCGCGAGGAACTGTCCAACTACCAGTCGTCGCAGCCCTGCGAAGTCTGCCACGGCGCGCGGCTCAAGCCCGAGGCGCTGGCGGTCAAGATCGCGATGCGCGACATTTCCTATGCGACGCGCCTGTCGGTGGTCGATGCGCTGGCCTTCTTCACCGGACTTCCCGACCATCTGACCGACCAGCAGCGGGCGATCGCCGGTCCGATCCTGAAGGAGATTGTCGAGCGGCTGGGCTTTCTCAACAATGTCGGGCTCGATTACCTCAATCTCGACCGAACCTCGGGCACGCTGTCGGGGGGCGAGAGCCAGCGTATCCGTTTGGCGTCGCAGATCGGCTCGGGCCTGTCGGGTGTGTTGTACGTGCTGGACGAGCCGTCGATCGGCCTTCACCAGCGCGACAACGACATGTTGCTGGCGACGCTGCGGCGGCTGCGCGACCTGGGCAACACCGTGCTGGTGGTCGAGCATGACGAGGATGCGATCCGCACCGCCGACTATGTCATCGACATGGGGCCGGGCGCGGGCGTGCATGGCGGCCAGATCGTCGCGCACGGCACGCTCAAGCAGTTGCTCAAGTCCAAGACCAGCGTGACCGCCGATTACCTCAACGGCACGCGGGCCATCGCCGTGCCGCCCAAGCGCCGCAAGGGCTCGGGCAAGACGCTGACCGTGCATAAGGCGGTGGCGAACAACCTTCAGGGCGTGACGGCCAGCATTCCGCTGGGCACCTTCACCTGCATCACCGGCGTGTCGGGATCGGGCAAGTCGAGCTTTACCATCGACACGCTCTATGCCGCCGCCGCGCGCACGCTGAACGGCGCGCGGATTCTGGCGGGCAAGCATGAGAAGATCACCGGGCTCGAGCATCTCGACAAGGTGATCGACATCGACCAGTCACCGATCGGCCGCACACCTCGGTCGAACCCGGCGACCTATACGGGTGCCTTCACCCAGATTCGCGACTGGTTCGCCGGGCTGCCCGAGGCGCAGGCGCGCGGCTACAAGCCCGGCCGGTTCAGCTTCAACGTCAAAGGCGGCCGGTGCGAGGCGTGCCAGGGCGATGGCGTGCTCAAGATCGAGATGCACTTCCTGCCCGACGTCTATGTGACCTGCGACGTATGCCACGGCGCGCGCTACAATCGCGAGACGCTGGAGGTGAAGTTCAAGGGCCATTCGATCGCCGATGTGCTCGACATGACGGTCGAGGACGCGGCCGAATTCTTCAAGGCGGTGCCGCCGATCCGCGACAAGATGGCGATGCTGGTCGAGGTGGGCCTCGGCTACGTCAAGGTCGGGCAGCAGGCGACGACCCTGTCGGGCGGCGAGGCGCAACGGGTGAAGCTCGCCAAGGAACTGGCGCGCCGGGCGACGGGCAACACGCTCTATATTCTCGACGAGCCGACCACCGGCCTGCATTTCGAGGATGTGCGCAAGCTGCTCGAAGTGCTGCACGCGCTGGTCGAACAGGGCAATACGGTGGTGGTGATCGAGCATAATCTCGACGTCATCAAGACTGCGGACTGGATCATCGACATGGGACCGGAAGGCGGCGTGAAGGGGGGCGAGGTCGTTGCGGCCGGAACCCCCGAAGTCGTCGCGCGCGAGCCGCGCAGCTTTACCGGAAAATATCTGAAGCCGTTGCTGGACAGGGGGCAGGCCCAGGCGGCGGAATAGGAGGGCGGCGGCGATCCCGGCAGGACAGGCCGGGCGAAGCGCGGCGGCGGGCGCTGGTCGGAGTGCGGCGTCGCATCGGCCGGTCGATGGTCCTTGCCGCTTTCGGGCATCCCTCGCCTGATCCTCCCGGTTGACGGCTCGTCGCTTTCCGCCGACCGGCGCAACCTTTGCCCGCCGGAAGCGATTTCGTCCCATCACTCTGGAGAGAGGATGCGATGCGTGGATGGACAACCGGCATGGTCGCGGCCGCGACACTGGTGTCGGGATGCTCGACCTATGACGACGGTTATGGCGGCGGCTTTGGTCGCCCGCGCTACGCCTATGACTATAACCGACCCGATCCCGCTTATGGCGGTTATTATGCCGATCGCTATTATGACGACAATCCGCGCTATCGCGAACGTCGCCTGAGCCGCAACGACCGCGTCTATGTCGGCCAGGACGGTCGTTATTATTGCCGGCGCAATGACGGCACGACCGGTCTGATCGTCGGCGGCATCGCGGGTGGCGCGCTGGGCGCGGCAGTCACCTCGGGCGGGTCGCAGACGCTCGGCACGCTGCTGGGCGCGGCGGGTGGTGCGCTGGCCGGGCGTGCGATCGACCGGGGGAATGTCCGCTGTCGGTAGGTTCGCGCTGAGATCGATGGCGGAAATCGGGGCCGGTCGCCTGCCGCTTCGGGTATTGCCGGCCGGGGCTTCCACCCGCCCCAGTGAGGATGGTCGTGACTAACGCGGCGGATTCTGCGCCGCACCCGTTTCGGCTGGGCGAGGGTCGCCGAGGTGCACGATCGGGCGGCCGCTGTCCTTCCATTTGTCGAGTATCTCGCCCGACCGTGCCAGGCGGTCGCTGATAGCGGGTGCCGTCACCGGAGTCGGCGTCGCGAGAAGCTGGCGCGGCACGGGTTGGGTCGACACGAGCAGGGGCGTCGCGCCGGGGGCGGGGATGGGGAGCATCGTCGCCTCCGGGGTGACGATCGCCGTGACCGGCGGCGGCGCGGTTTCGCCCCCGGCATAGCGTCGGTCCATCGCGGCGGCGGTCCCCCAATAGCCCTTCCAGCGATGGAAAAGATGGGCACCGACCATGTCGGTCATCACCATCGCGCGGTTCCAGGCGGGGACGACGGCGAAGCTGTGATAATGGGTGGCGAGGCCGACCGGCGCATAGACGCGGCCCGCCAGCGCCGCCGCCGCGATCCGGGCCGCCTGCGACCAGCCGGCGATCGCGGGCGTGCGCGATTGCGCGCCGTCACAGGCGAAGCTGAACTGGCACCGCGCCCGCGCCACGCCCTGATAGACCACGCCGCAGACGCTGGCGGGAAAGGCGGGATGGCGAACACGGTTCAGCACCACCTGCGCGACGGCGCGCTGTCCGTCGACGCTCTCGCCGCCCGCTTCATAATAAATGGCTGCGGTCAGGCACTGCATCGCGCGGGCGCGGTCGATCGCACTGGCCGCGCCCCATTGAAAGGGACGGGCCGCCACCGGGCCGCCGTCGCTCTCACCCGCGCCGGGCGGGATGGGCAGCGCCGGAAGCGCCACCGTGCCCGTGCTGCCGTCGCGGGCGGCCAGCGCATCGGCGGGCGCAGGAACAGGCGCCTTCGCGGTCCGGCTCGGGACCATTGCCGGGGCGGTCGGGGCATGATGCACGGTCCCGCGCGCGGCAAGGAACAGGCCGAACGCCAGCATCAGGCCCAGCAATGCCAGCCAGACCTGCACCATCCGTCGTACCGTCCGCTTCGCCACCCGCAACGCGCGCTGTCCCCTCATCGCTTCCGCTCTGCCGGACCAATAGAGCCGACAGGGTTAAGGATTTCGCGTCAGCCCGTCGCGGCGTCCCGAACCGGGACGCCGCGCGGTGCAGGCCGTGACGAGGACGCGACGGCGCTATTTCAGTCCGGGCGTATCGAGATGGACCTGCGTCGCCGGGATGACCTCCACCTGTGGATGGGCCTGGCGCAGCGCGGGCAGGAACTGCCTGGCGTCCCCGACCACCACGATGCTCGCCGCGTTCGGATCGAGTTCGGACGCCGCGACACGCTGCACCGCCATCGGATCGACCGCCTGGACGTGCGGGATATAGCGGCCCAGTTCCTCCAGCGGCACGCCCTGGAGCGTGTAGCTGGCCAGGATGTCCGCCACGCCGTCGGTCGTCTCGATCGTGCGGCCGAAGCCGCCGACCAGCACGGCCTGCCGGGTCGCCAGTTCCTCGGCCGGGACGGGCGCGGTTCCCAGCTTGCGCATCTCGGCCTCGATCAGATCGACCACCTCGGCGGCAGAGGGATTCTTGGTCTGGGTCCGCGCGGAGATCAGGCCGATGTCGCGCGCCGCCAGCACCGAACTGCCCGCGCCATAGGCGAGCCCGCGCTTGATGCGGATTTCCTGGTTCAGGCGCGAGGAAAAGCCCCCGCCCAGCACGGTATTCGCCACCTGGAGCGGATAATAGCGATCATCGGCGCGGCGGATGCCGGGGCGCGCGACGACGACGCCCGCCTGACCGGCATCGGGCATGTCGACGACGATCACGCGCGGTGCCGGGAAAGCGGGTTCGGCCGACCTGGTCGTGCTGGACGCCATGGCCCCCGTGCTGCGCCAGCCGCCCAGATGCCGTTCGGCCAGAATCCGGGCCTGTGCCGGGGTGACATCGCCCACCAGCAACAGCGTCGCCTGTCCCGGCTGCCAGCTTCGCGCATAGGCGGCGGCAAGGTCGGCTCGGGTCAGCTTGCGCAGCGAATCGGGCGTGCCCGACAAGGGCTGACCATAAGCGCGCGCGCCATAGACCACCCGGTTGGCGACCATGGCCGACAATTGCGCGGGGTCCTTCATCGCGACGTTCAGGCCGTCGATCGACTGCGCCCGTGCACGGTCGATCTCGCCCTGGGCGAAGGTCGGATGCATCGCGACGTCGGCCAGGATGGTCATCGCCGTGTCGGCCTGACCCGCCGGCACGGTCAGGTCGATGCTCGATCCGTCATTGCTGGCGCTGCTGGCGATCGACCCGCCCAGGCTTTCGACCGCGCGCGCGATCTGCGTCGCGGACCGGGTCGTGGTGCCCTTGGTCATCAGCTCGGCCGACAGGCTGCTCGCGCCCGCCTTGCCCGCGGGATCGGTCGCGGCCCCGCCCAGCGCCACCAGCGACGCCGTCACCAGCGGCAGCTCGTGCCGCTCGACCGTGACGACGCGTAGGCCGTTCGGCAGCGTCACCGTCACCGGCCGGGGCAGGGTCGGGGCGATGGCCGGGCCGGGGGCGGGGGGCAGGATCCGCTGCCCCTCGGGCGCGGGGGTGACGACCGGGATATCGGCGGGCGGGGTCAGCGCGGCCATCCGCACCGTCGGGGCGAGGGTGATCGGCGGTTCGCGGCGATCGGCCGGGCGGGCGCTGTCGGGCAGATAGCGGATCGTCGCGCTCTGCTGATCCTTCAGATAGGCGCGCGCCACGCGTTGCACATCGGCGATCGTGACCGCCTGGACCGCGGCGATCTGGCGGTCGGCGGCATGGGGATCGCCATCGATGATGACGCCGTTGGCGATCAGGCTGGCCTTGCCCTCCGCCGTTTCGCGCTGCTTGAGCGCGCTGGTCAGCAGTTCGTTCTTCGCCTCGGCCAGTTCGACGGCGGTGACCGGCGTGTCGCGCAGCCGCGCCATCTCGCGCCGGAGCGCCGTTTCGCCCTCGAGCGCGGTCTTGCCGCTGGCCAGCATCGCATAGGCGACCAGATTGCCCGTGGCCTGCTTGGTGTCGAGGAAGGTCGAGGCGGACTGCGCCAGCTGGTCGCGATAGACGAGGTCCGCGTATAGCCGCGAGCTTTCGCCCGCCGACAGGATCGCGTTCAGCACCATCAGCGCCGGCGTGTCCGCGCTCCGTTCGGGCGGGATGTGATAGCTGATGAGGACGGCCGGGAGCGGCGTATTGGGCTCATAGACGGTGCGCGTCACGGCCTGGGTCCGTTCGGGCTCCTGCACCGTCACGCGCGGAATCGGATTGGCGGGGCGCTTGATCCCGGCGAAATAGTCATCGACCCAGCGGTCGAGCTGCGCGGGATCGAAATTGCCCGACACCACCAGCACCGCATTGTCCGGCCGATAATAGGTGGCGTGGAAGGCGCGGACATCGTCGATGCCGGCCGATTCCAGTTCCTCCAGGCTGCCGATCCCCGGCCGCGCATAGGGATGCACCGAATAGGCGAGCTTGGGGTAATAGATGGAGAACAGCTTGCCATAGGGCTGGGCAAGGGTGCGCTGGCGCAACTCCTCCTTCACCACGTCGCGCTCGCTGGCGAAGCTCTTGGGCTCGACGACCAGCGCCGCCATCCGGTCCGCCTCGGCGAACAACAGGCGTTGCAGATGGTTGGCGGGCACCACCTCGAAATAATTGGTATAGTCGTCGGCGGTGGACGCGTTGTTGTAGCCGCCGACATCCTCGGTCAGGCGATCCATCTGTTCGGGGACGAGGTTGCGCGTCGCCTTGAACATCAGATGCTCGAACATATGGGCAAAGCCCGAGCGGCCTTTGGGATCGTCCTTCGAGCCGACATCATACCAGACCTGGACCGAGACATTGGGCGTCGTCGTGTCGCGAATGGCATAGACGCGCAGGCCGTTGGCCAGCGTGCGCGTCGTGAAATCGATGGGCTTCACGCTTTCCGTGCGCGCGTCCCCTGCGACATGGGGCGGCGCGGCTTGCGCCCCGGCCAGCGCGGGAAGGGCGGCGGCGACGCCGAGCAGGAGCGCGGCACGGAAAAGGCGCATGAAAACCCTCTTTATTGGATACGGATTATTTGGACTTGTCGCGCTTGCCGTACAGGACGGCCGCGGCGATCGCGGCCGACCCGATGCCGACGCCCAGCCCGATCTTGCCGAGCGGCCAGTTGCGGGTCTTTTCCTTCACCGACCCGGCGGTCGCCTCGGCGGCGGCGACGGCGTGTTCCTTGGCCTCCTTGGCGGCGGCGAGGATCTCGTTGGGGACGTCCTTGCTGTGATCGGTCATGTTACTCTCCTACTCGACCCTTTATTCGCCCCCAGCGTAGCGCGCGCGGAAGTCGTCTGCAAAGGCTGTCAGGCGTCCTTCGCCGATCGCGGCGCGCAGATCGGCCATCATCTGCTGGTAGAACCAGATATTATGCTCGGTCATCAGCATCGCGCCCAGGATTTCGCCCGCGCGCACCAGATGGTGGAGATAGGCGCGGCTGTATGTCGCGCAGACCGGGCAGCCACAGGCGGGATCGAGCGGCCCCTGATCCTCGGCGAAGCGCGCGTTGCGGATGTTGATCGGGCCGTGCCGCGTGAACGCCTGCCCCGTCCGCCCCGAGCGGGTCGGCAGCACGCAGTCGAACATGTCGACCCCGCGCTCGACCGCGCCGACGATATCGGTCGGCTTGCCGACGCCCATCAGGTAGCGCGGCTTGTCGGCGGGCAACTGGCCGGGCGCGAAATCGAGGCAACCGAACATCGCCTCCTGCCCCTCGCCGACCGCGAGGCCGCCGATGGCATAGCCGTCGAAGCCGATATCGATCAGCGCGTCGGCGGAAGATTTGCGGAACCCTTCATCCAGCGCGCCCTGCTGGATGCCGAAGATCGCATTGTCCTCGGCATGCTGCCCACCCGCGTTGAAGGCGTCGCGGCTGCGCCGGGCCCAGCGCATCGAGCGTTCCATCGCGGCGGCCTGCACCTCGCGCGTGGACGTGGTGGGGACCAGTTCGTCGAACGCCATGACGATGTTCGATCCGAGCAGCCGCTGGATCTCGATCGAGCGTTCGGGGCTGAGCAGATGGCGGGTGCCGTCGAGATGGCTCTTGAACGAAACGCCGTCCTCCGAGCGCTTGGTCAGGTCGGCCAGGCTCATCACCTGATAGCCGCCCGAGTCGGTCAGGATCGGCCGGTCCCAGCCCATGAAGCCGTGCAGCCCGCCCAGCCGCGCCACCCGCTCCGCACCGGGGCGCAGCATCAGGTGATAGGTGTTGCCCAGGATGATGTCCGCGCCGCTCGCGCGCACGTCGCCGGGCTTCATCGCCTTGACGGTGGCGGCGGTGCCGACGGGCATGAAGGCGGGGGTGCGGATCTCGCCGCGCTTCATGGTGATGGTGCCGGTGCGGGCGCGGCCGTCGGTGGCGTGGATGGCGAAGGAGAAACGAGGGGGGGAGAAGCGGGCGGTCATTTTCGGTCTCTGCGACGCTCGCCCTTGGGGGCCAGCGGTCCGGTCGGGCCATTGGCGTCGACGGGGATGGTACGGATGGTTAGCGCCTCGGGCCGGCTGATCGCGCCGTCATGGTCGCGGTCGAAGCGTGAGAACAGGCGCGAGAAATGCGCCTGCAACTCGGCCAGGGTGATGCGGTTGTCGTTGTTCCTGTCGACGTCGAACGGGCTGGGCAGCGCATTGCGGTCGCCCAGCCAGCGTTCGGCCCAGTCGGCGAACTGGAGATAGCCGATCGATCCCTGATGCGTGGTGTCGATCGCGTCGAAGCTGCGCTTCAGCCCCGTCTCCATCTCTGCCCGGCTGGTCTTGCCGTCGCCATCGGCGTCGAGCGTGGCGATCATCATCGCCACAGGCTCGACCACCATGGTCGCGGGCGTCTGCGCGAAGGGGGTCGGGCGCGCGACGACGGTGACCGTATCGTTCGCGCCCTGATCCGCCTGCGCCGTCGCCGCCTGCATCAGCAGCAGCGCCAGCCCCATCATGCCGCCCGCTCCGGCAGCAGCAGCGAGCCGTCGCCATAGCTGTAGAAGCGATAGCCTTGCGCGATCGCATGGGCATAGGCGGCCTGCATCCGGTCCAGCCCCATCAGCGCCGAGACCAGCATGAACAGGGTCGAGCGCGGCAGGTGGAAATTGGTCATCAACCCGTCGATCCCGCGAAAGCGATAGCCCGGCGTGATGAAGATCGCCGTGTCCCCCTCGAACGGGCGGATCAGGCCATCCTCGCCGGCCGCGCTTTCGATCAGCCGCAGCGAGGTGGTCCCGACCGCGATCACCCGCCCGCCGCGCGCGCGGACCGCGTTCAGCCGGTCGGCGGTTGCGGTATCGATCCGGCCCCATTCGGCATGCATCTTGTGATCGGCGGTGTCGTCCGCCTTGACCGGAAGGAAGGTGCCCGCGCCGACATGCAGCGTCAGCGTCGCATGCTCGATCCCCGCCGCCGCCAGCGACGCCAGCAGATCGGGCGTGAAGTGCAATGCCGCCGTCGGTGCGGCGACCGCACCGGGCTCGTTCGCGAACATCGTCTGATAGTCGGCGGAGTCCTGTTCGGTCACGCCGCGCTTCTGCGCGATATAGGGGGGCAGGGGCATGGTGCCCGCCCTTTCGAGAAGCAGTTCGACCGGCTCGTCCCCCGCAAAGTCGAGGGCGAAGCTGCCATCCTCGGCCCGGTCGCTGGCGGTCGCGCGGACGTCCACGCCGAAATCGATGACATCGCCCTCGTGCAGGCGCTTGGCATTGCGGATGAAGGCGCGCCAGCGGCGTGCCCCCTCGCGCTTGTGCAGCGTCGCGCCGATCCTCGCCTCGCCGCGCGTCCCCTGCAACTGGGCGGGAATGACGCGGGTGTCGTTGAAGACCAGCAGGTCGCCCGCGCGCAGAGCATGCGGCAGGTCGCTCACCCGCTGGTCGCGGGTGGCGGCACCGTCGAGGACCAGCATCCGCGCGGAGTCGCGCGGGACGGCGGGATAGAGCGCGATCCGCTCGGGCGGCAGCGCGAAATCGAAAAGGTCGACGTTCACTTGGTGGCCGTTGCCGCCTTCTTGGCCGGAGCCGCCGCCGGGTGCCGCGCCGGAGCCGCGCGCGGCTTGGGCGACGCGGCACCGGGCAGGGTCACGGGCGCGCCCAGATCGGGCGTGGCGACGGGCGCGAGCGGGACATAGGCGGGGGGATTGTCCGCCGCGATATAGGCATGGATGATCCGGCTGGGATTGACCGGCGGCTCGCCCCGCTCGATCGCATCGACATATTGCATCCCGTTCAGCACGCGGCCGAAGACGGTGTATTTCTTGTCGAGCGCGAAGCGCGGCTGGAAGACGATGTAGAACTGGCTGTTGGCGCTGTTCGGATCTTCGGCGCGCGCGGCGGCGACGGACCCGCGCACATGCGGCAGATAGTTGAACTCGGCGGGGACGTTGGGCAGGTCCGACCCGCCGGTGCCGTCGCCCTTGGGATCGCCGCCCTGCGCCATGAAGCCGTCGATCACGCGGTGAAAGGACAGCCCGTCATAGAAATGACGGCGCGTCAGCGTCTTGATCCGCTCGACCATCTTGGGCGCGACATCGGGGCGCAGCCAGATGGTCACGCGCCCGCCGGTCGACAGGTCGAGCAGCCAGAGATTCTCCTTGTCGGTGATCGGTGGCGGGGTCGGACGACCCGCCACATTGTCGTCCAGCACCTGTGCCACCTTGGCGGGATTCTGGGTCTTGGACTGGGGATTGGCCTGGGCCGGAACGGCGATCAGGCTGGCCATCATCATGGCAAGAGCGGCGAGAACGCGCATCACATCTCTATCGACAAGGAAGGGAATGGGGTGGCTGTAGAGCAAATCGCCCCTTGCGCCAAACTGAACCTGTACGGGGCGGAGCAGCATGCCCCGGACGCCGTCGCGGCAGGCCCGGCGCATGGGCGAGGCGCGTGGAACAGAGAAGGTCCCTGCTCCGCTTTCGCTGCCGCCTGTCGACCTGCGGGGCCGGGCGTTAGCTGCCCCGGCGGCCGATCCTGTCCACCCGCGCCACCACATCGGCACGAACGGTGGGGGTCACGAATTTGCTGATGTCCCCGCCATAGATCGCGATTTCCTTGACCAGGCGGCTGGCGATCGGTTGCAGGGCGACATCGGCCATCAGGAAGACGGTTTCGACGCGCGGATTGATCTGCTGGTTCATCCCCGCCATCTGATATTCATATTCGAAATCGGCGACCGCGCGCAGGCCCCGGACGATCACCTTCGCGCCTTCGCGTTCGGCAAAGTCCATCAGCAGCGAATCGAACGCCACGACATGGATCTCGCCCGCGACGTCGGCCACCTCGCGTCGGACCATCTCCATGCGCTCGTCCAGCGTGAACATCGGCGATTTGGACGGGTTTGTCGTAACCCCGATGACCAGCCTGTCGACCAGCTTCGCGCCGCGCCGGATGATGTCCATATGCCCGAGCGTCACGGGGTCGAACGTGCCGGGATAGACGCCGATCCGGGTCATCGGTCACGTTCCACGACATAGGCGGCGATGGCGCGCAGCAGATCGGCCTCGGGGCCATAGTCGCGCAGATGCTCGATCGCCTGGTTGACCAGCATCCGGCACTGCTCGCGCGCGCGTTCGACGCCGAGCAGGCTTAGGAAGGTCGCCTTGCCCGCCTCCTTATCCTTGCGCAGCCGCTTGCCCGCGATCGCCTCCTCGCCCTCGGCATCCAGCAGGTCGTCGGCGATCTGGAAGGCGAGGCCCAGGTCATGCGCATAGCCGCGCAAATGGGTGCGTCCCTCGGGGGCAACGCGGCCGAGGATCGCGCCCGCCTCGACCGCGGCGCAGATCAGCGCGCCGGTCTTCATCTGCTGAAGCCGGGTGACGGTGGGCAGGTCGAACACCTGCCGCTCGGCCTCCAGATCCATCATCTGGCCGCCCGCCATCCCGCTGGGCCCGGAGGCGCGGGCGAGGTCTAGGATCAGTTCGGACCGGACAAAGGGGTCGGGATGCGTCGAGGGACTCGCCAGAATCTCGAAGGCCAGCGCGTGCAGGCAGTCGCCCGCCAGGATCGCCGTGGCTTCGTCGAACGCCTTGTGGACGGTCGGCTTGCCGCGGCGCATATCGTCATCGTCCATCGCGGGCAGGTCGTCATGGATCAGCGAATAGACGTGAATGGCTTCCAGCGCGGTCGCGACCCAGCCGGTGCATGTGCGGTCCACGTCGAACAGCCGCGCGGTGGCGAAGACCAGCAGGGGGCGCAGCCGCTTGCCACCGCCGATCGCGGCATGGCGCATCGCGGCATAGAGCGAGGTGCGCGGGTCGCCCGGATCGGCCAGCAATATGGCGAGGCGGGAATCGACATCGCGCGCGACTTCGTCCAGCGCCGCGCGCAGGTCCAGCGTGGTTGTGGCCACGCTCAACCGGCCTGGAACGGGCGGGTGCCCGCGGCCTTGCCTTCGGCGTCGAGGCGGATGGCTTCGATCCGCGCCTGTGCGGCGTCGAGTCGCTCGGCGCAACGCTGGCGCAGACGATCGCCGCGCTCATAGAGGCGAATCGATTCGTCGAGCGTCGCTTCGCCGCTTTCCAGCCGGCCGACGATCCTCTCCAACTCCTTGAGGGCGTCCTCGAACGTGAGTTCTTCGATGGGCGTATCCATGGACTCGCTATGCGGCACGCTCGACGGGGACGCAAGGCGGGTCGCGCGATCAGCGCGGGACGGCAGGCGAAATGCGCCGTCAGCGCAGCCGGTTGACGGTCCAGGTGTACAGGATCGAGACGCCGAACAGCCCCAGGTCTATGGCGGCCTGTACCCGGCGCGGCGACTGGTCGGTCAGGTCATGCGTGATGAGGCGGATATCGGCGGTCGGATGCCGATAGGCCAGCGTCGTCAGCGCCAGCACCGCTATCCCCATCATGATCCGTCGTTCGCGCAACGTCCGCCCTCTCCCAAGCGCCCGATGCTACGGCGAGACCGGGCGCGGGGCAAGGGGGCGGCGGGGCAGGGGGTGGAGTTTGACCTCGGCGTCGATGGTGACGCCCCAGCACGCCCGGTCGCGCCCGCCATCCTTCGCGGCGAACAGCGCCTGGTCGGCTTCCCGGTACAGGCGGTGCCAGTCGGCTTCGTCGTCCATCGGCCCGGTACACAGGCCCAGGCTGGCGGTGATCGCCAGGCCGGAGGGATAGCGCGCGCGGCGCAACCGGGCGAGCAGCGCCTCGGCATCGATCGCGCGATCGGCATCGGCAAGCAGCGCGAACTCCTCGCCGCCGATGCGCGCGATCAACATGTCCGGGGGCACCGCGTCGGTCAGCGCCCGTGCGAACAGCCGCAGCACCTCGTCGCCGCCGTCATGGCCGAGCGTGTCGTTGATCCGCTTGAAATGATCGATATCGGCCAGGATCAGCGTCTGCGGCCCGCTACGCCCGATCGCCTGGTCCAGAAAGGCGCGGCGGTTGAACAGGCCGGTCAGCGAATCGGTATCGGCCAGCCGCCGCGCGACACGCTCGTCGGCGCGCGCCAGGTCGCGGTCGCGGCTGAGCAGATAGATGCGGTAGGCGACGCCCAGGCCGGCGACCATCGCTTCGACGCCCATCGACAACACGGTCGACTGGTCCAGCCACGGCCGCCAGGCGATCAGGTGCAAGGCGTTCAGCACGCGCAGCATCGCAAAGGCGATCGGCATTCCCCATCCGATCGCAAAGACCCAGAGGAAATTGCTCCGCAACCGCCAGGCGTGAATCATCACTGTGACGAGAAAGACGAGCAGCACCGCGAAGCCCATGACGATGACCAGGTCGATCTCGCGAATCCACAGCGGAGCGAGCAGCGCGAAGGCCAGATTGGGAATGGCCAGGATGAGGAAGGTGGCGAGGGCCAGCTTGTCGAGCCAGCCGCGAAATACCGCCGGCTCGAAGAAATAGCGCGCGAAGATCACGATGGTGAGCGCGGTCCCGCCCAGCATGATCGCGTTCCAGCGATGGCGTTCGTTATTGTCGAGCCAGGGCAGCCACTGGCCGATCAACCCCGATGAGCACAGGGCATAGCCGGTGATGAAGAACAGCAACAGGCAATAGACCGGCTGGAGCGGCTGGCGCAGCGCGGGCCAGAGCGCGAGATTGTAGAGGCCCAGCGCCACCACCATCCCCATGATGATTCCGTATAGCAGCCCCAGCGACGACTCGATCGCCAATATGTCGGCATAATGCTCGATCCGGGCACCGCGAACGACACCGCGCATATTGGCCGCGCCCCTGGCTTCCCACAGCACCTGCACCGGCCGGACCTTGTCGCGGGGGAGCGGGACCGCGATCACCGCCCCCAGCAGCAGATAGCGCGACGTCGTCGCGCTGGTGAAGGCGACGCTGCGGATCCGCCCATCGGCATAGAGGATGTGGAGGGTCGTGGCGTTCTGCCAGGTGCTGGCGAAGCTGATGCTGAGGCGTTCATTGGGGGCGCCGGGCAATGGCGGCAATGGTTGCGACAGGACCCAGAAATCGCCCTCGCCATAGGAGGACTGATCGCGGCTGCAATCGAAGCCCCGGACCGCCGCGAACATCGCGCGGGCGTTGTCGCCGGGCTGAATCGGGCGGATACAGGTGCGGACCGGCAGGCCCGCCTGCGCAAGCGCGGTCCCGAACGGCCAGGCGACCGTCAACAGCGCCATCACCAGCGCCAGTAATCTGATCGAACCCGCCCCACTCATTCCCAGCAATCGTCCCCCAAAACGGCGAAGTTTCGGTTAATATGACGGTGGCGGGACATGCGGTGGCCGATCGGGCACCATATTCAAGCGCCCGGACAAGACCGGGACCGGGTATTGCAACCCGGCCCCGGTCCTTGCCTCATCGAACCTTCGCGATCATCCCGCGTCGACTTCCGCGGGCTTGCCGCCCTTTTTGCGCGGCTTCTTGGGCGCGGCGGGCTCGATCGCGAAGGACAGCGCGCCGTCCTTCATCCGCACCGTCACCTCGCCGCCATGGACCAGCTTGCCGAACAACAGTTCCTCGGCCAGCGGCTGCTTGATCTTCTCCTGGATCAGGCGGCCCATCGGACGCGCGCCGTACAGCCGGTCATAGCCCTTTTCGGTGAGCCAGTTCTTCGCCGCGTCGTCCAGGCTGATATGGACGTTGCGATCCGCCAGCTGGAGTTCCAACTGGAGGATGAACTTGTCCACCACCCGCGCGACGACCTCGGGCGGAAGATAGCCGAAGGGCACGATCGCATCGAGGCGGTTGCGGAATTCCGGCGTGAACATCTTCTGCACGGCCTGCTCATCCTCGCCCTCGCGGGTGAGGTTGCCGAAGCCGACCGTCTCGCGCGCCATGTCGGCGGCACCCGCATTGGTCGTCATGATGATGATCGTATTGCGGAAATCGACCGTCTTGCCGTGGTGATCGGTCAGCTTGCCATTGTCCATCACCTGCAACAGGATGTTGAACAGGTCGGGATGCGCCTTCTCGATCTCGTCGAGCAGCAGCACTGAATGCGGATTCTGGTCGACCGCGTCGGTCAGCAGCCCGCCCTGGTCATAGCCGACATAGCCCGGAGGGGCACCGATCAGACGGCTGACCGAGTGACGCTCCATATATTCGGACATGTCGAACCGCTGGAGCGGGATGCCCAGGATCGTCGCGAGCTGGCGCGCCACCTCGGTCTTGCCGACGCCGGTGGGGCCGGTGAAGAGGTAGTTGCCGATCGGCTTGTCGGGATCGCGCAGGCCCGCCCGGCTCAGCTTGATCGCCGAGGACAGATTCTCGATCGCGGCATTTTGGCCGAACACCACGCGCTTGAGGTCGGTCTCCAGCGTTTCGAGCTGCTGGCGGTCGTCGGTCGACACGCTTTTGGGCGGGATGCGCGCCATGGTGGCGATCACCGCCTCGATCTCCTTGGGGGTGATCGTCTTCTTGCGCTTGCTGACCGGCACCAGCATCTGCATCGCGCCGACCTCGTCGATCACGTCGATCGCCTTGTCGGGCAGCTTGCGGTCGTTGATGTAGCGCGCCGACAGCTCTACCGCCGACTTGATCGCGTCGGGGGTGTATTTGACCTGATGGTGATCCTCGAACGCCGAGCGCAATCCGGTCAGGATCTTGATCGTATCCTCGATCGTCGGTTCGTTCACGTCGATCTTCTGGAACCGGCGCAGCAGTGCGCGGTCCTTTTCGAAGTGATTGCGGAACTCCTTATAGGTGGTCGAACCGATGCAGCGGATCGTGCCGCCCGACAGTGCGGGCTTGAGCAGGTTGGACGCGTCCATCGCCCCGCCGCTGGTCGCGCCCGCGCCGATGACGGTGTGGATCTCGTCGATGAACAGCACCGCGTCGGGCATCTTTTCCAGCTCGTTGACGACCGCCTTCAGCCGCTCCTCGAAATCGCCGCGATAGCGGGTGCCCGCCAGCAGCGCGCCCATGTCGAGCGAGTAGATGACGGCGTTCTTCAGCACCTCGGGCACGTCGCCCTCGACGATCTTGCGCGCCAGCCCCTCGGCGATGGCGGTCTTGCCGACGCCGGGATCGCCGACATAGAGCGGATTGTTCTTCGACCGGCGGCACAGGATCTGGACCGTGCGGTCCACCTCCGGCCCCCGCCCGATCAGCGGATCGACCTTGCCAGCCTTCGCCTTTTCATTGAGGTCGACGGTGAACTGCTTGAGCGCGCTCTCACCCTTGCCCTTTTCGGGCGCCTTGGCGGGCTTTTCCTCTTCCGCGCCCTTGGGCGGAGCCGATTCGGCGGTCGCGCCGCCCTTGCCGACGCCGTGGCTGATGAAGCTGACGGCATCCAGCCGGCTCATGTCCTGCTGTTGCAGGAAATAGACGGCATAGGATTCGCGCTCGGAAAACAGCGCGACCAGCACGTTCGCGCCGGTCACCTCGTCGCGGCCCGACGACTGCACGTGCAGGATCGCGCGCTGGACCACGCGCTGGAACCCGCTGGTGGGGGAGGGGTCGGTCGCCGCCTCGACCTTCAGCGCGTCGAGCTCGGCATCGAGATACTGGGCGACGGTGGCCTTCAGCTCGCCCAGGTCGACATGGCAGGCCTCCATCACCTTCGAGGCATGTTCGTCATCGATCAGCGCCAGCAGCAGATGCTCCAGCGTGGCATATTCGTGGCGCCGCACGGTCGCGGCTTCCAGCGCCTTGTGGAGCGTGGTCTCGAGCGCGGGAGCGAAAGATGGCATCTACGATACTCCAGTCGAAGCGCGGGGGAGAGGCGCTTCGTTTCGACCAATGTCGGGATGCGGAACCCCGGCATCAAGCATAGGTGGCATGGCGGCCGTGAACAAAGCGTGTCGGGCGGAGCCTTTCGCGGCGCGCGACATCGGGCACGGGCATCGGCGAAAGGCGGCGAAGCGCCAGGCCGGGCCCCGATGCCTCACCGCTTGAACAACGCGTCCGCGCTGGCGCGGTGGCGCACGGCGTGATCCATATGGCGTCGGGTCCGGTCGATCTCCCGCTCCAGCGTGGCGACCCGCAGCTCCAGTTCGGCAAGCGACAGCGGATCGAGGTCGGCCTGGGTCAGCGCCGTCAAGCTGTCGGGGATGCGGATCGGAGAATCATCCTGTTCCATAATGGGAACCAGCGTTGACCCGGCCGTTGGCGATGTCAATAACTGACCCGATAGAGCCACGGCGAAGGGGGCGGTTTATGCACGTCGTAGGTCAGTGGATGGATCGCCGTGGCGAAAGGGACGAGATGAAGAGCATCGCCGAGATTCCCGACGGGATGTTGGCCATCGATCCGGAGACCGCGGGGGGCCCCGAAGTCCTGGTTCCTGTCGAACGCCCCACGCCCAGGCCGGGGCCGGGCGAGGTGCTGATCCGCGTCGCCGCCGCCGGCGTGAACCGTCCCGACGTGATGCAACGCCAGGGCCATTATCCGCCGCCGCCGGGCGCGCCCTCGATTCCCGGGCTGGAAATCGCGGGCGAGGTCGTGGCGATCGGCGCGGATGTCGGTTCGGAACTGCTGGGACAGCCGGTGTGCGCGCTGGTCGCGGGGGGCGGCTATGCCCAATATGCCGTCGCCCATGCCGGGTTGTGCCTTCCGGTGCCGCGGGGCCTGTCGATGGAACAGGCGGCGGCGCTGCCCGAAACGCTGTTCACCGTGTGGACCAATGTCTTCCAGCGGGCCTATGCCGGGGAAGGCGATCATCTGCTCGTCCATGGCGGGACCAGCGGCATCGGCACCATGGCGATCGCGCTGGGCCGGCTGTTCGGGCTGACCGTGATCGTGACCGCCGGGTCGGACGATAAATGTGCCCAGGCGGAAAAGCTGGGCGCGGCCAAGGCGATCAACTACCGCACCAGCGATTTCGTCGAGGAGGTGAAGGCCTTTACCGGCGGCCGGGGGGTCGACATCGTCCTCGACATGGTCGGCGGCGATTATGTGCCGCGCAATCTCCGGTGCCTGGCCGAGGAGGGGCGGCATGTCTCGATCGCGGTGCAGCGCGGGGCCAAGGTCGAACTCTCGCTCTGGGACATCATGCGCCATCGCCTGACGCTGACCGGATCGACGCTGCGGGGGCGCGATGTCGAGTTCAAGGCGCTGGTCGCCGATGAACTGGCGCGCATGGTGTGGCCGCATGTCGAGGAAGGGGCGCTGCGCCCCGTCATGGATCGCAGCTTCCCGCTGGCGCAGGCGGCGCAGGCGCATGAACGGATGGAAGCGGGCGACCATCTGGGCAAGATCGTCCTCACCATCTCGTAACCCAAAGGCTGTAGCCGTGCGATCACGGCCGGGGCGCATGGCGCGTTTCCGGCACAGGATCGTACGTCCGGGCAGAGGGCCCGGCGCGGCGCTCGGGCAAAGGGAGGCAGGATGCGGCAAGCGGGACGATGGATGGCGGGGCTGGGCGTGGTGCTGTCGGCGCTGCTGGTCGCATGCCCCTGCGCGGCGCAATCGGCGCGCGAGATCCTGACCCAGGCTTCGTTCAGCGATGATGACGAGGCGAGCTCGCTACGGCGGGTCGCCGCGGCCTATGCCGCGGCGGGCAATATGCTGCATCGGTCGCCCGATGATCGCGAGGCGTTGCTGATGCGCGCGACCGCGCTGGGCTACCGGGCCAAGCTGACCGGCAATCGCGGCGACGCGGTGGCGGCGCGGCGCGAATTCGAAGCGCTGATCGCCGAGCATCCCCTCGATGCGGAGGCGCAGCTGGGGCTGGGCGCATGGCATATCGGCGCGGTCAAGAAGCTGGGGGCGTTCGTCGGCCGCGCCGCGCTCGGGGCGCAGCGATCGGCGGGATTCGCGGCGCTCGACCGGGCGGTGGCGCTGGGCGGCGACCGGGCGATGTTTCCGGGACTGGTCGCGCTGTTGCGTCTTCAGCTCGATCCTCGCGATCCGCGCGGCAAGACGCTGGCCGAGGCGGCGGTGCGGGCGGCGGCGCCGACTCCGATCGACCGGATCGTGCAGCGCGCCGCCGTCACGGTCCTGGCCTCGATCCGGGCCGGGGACATGCAGGCGACGCGGCGGCTGGCGTCCCAGCTTTTGCCGTTTGGCCGCTTCGACCGCGACAATTGACGCAGGGGCGGCGGGTGCGGTATTGGCCGCGCTGGCAGTTTCCCCGCGCCGCACCTTGCTCTTATGCGCGCCCCGCATTAGGTTTGCCGCCGCTAAGGCCGCTCCGGTGAGGGGCGGCCCTTTTATTTTCCGACTGGAGTGATCCCCGTGGCCCAGCCGCTCATGCCCCATGCGACCGCTTCCTGGCTGGTCGACAACACCTCGCTCTCCTTCGAGCAGATTGCGGATTTCTGCGGCCTTCATATCCTGGAAGTGCAGGCGATCGCCGACGATACCGCGGCGACCAAGCTGACCGGCCGCGATCCCGTCCGCGCGCATGAAGTGACGCAGGACGAGATCGAAAAGGGGCAGGCCAACCCCGATTACCGCCTGAAGATGACTAAGGGCCCCGAGCAGGTCCGCCGCACCAAGGGGCCGCGCTACACGCCGGTCAGCAAGCGGCAGGACAAGCCGGACGGCATCGCCTGGATCATCCGCAACCATCCCGAGATTTCGGACGGCGCGATCAGCAACCTGATCGGTACCACCCGCACCACGATCGCCGCGATCCGCGACCGCAGCCACTGGAACATCGCCAATATCACGCCCAAGGATCCGGTGACTCTGGGTCTGACCACCCAGCGCGAGCTGGACGGGGCGGTGGCGAAGGCCGCGAAGACGACGGGCGGCAATGGCGATGCGCAACCCACCGACGCGCGGCTGGAAGGCGACCGCGAGGCGCTGCTGGCGTCGCTGCGCGCCGAGCGCGAGCAGCAGAGCCGCGACGTCAGCGCGCCCTATCATGGCGACGATGTGATTGATCCGCACTCGCTGTTCCGCAACTGATCGGGGCGGGCCTGGGCCCGTCGATCGGATGGAAAGGGGGTGTCCACCGGCTTGGTGGACGCCCCCTTTTTGCGTGGCCGATCGGAGAATGGCGCATGGCCCGCGCCGATGCGGTGGAAGGACCGGGCGTATCTCATGGCGAAAGGGGGCCGATATCTGGGATCGACGCGAATCCATGGCCGCCACAGCGGCAACGTCCCATATCCGGCGATGTCAGGGGAAAGTGGCAGGAGTGCACGGACTCGAACCGTGGGCCCTCGGTTTTGGAGACCGATGCTCTACCAACTGAGCTACACTCCTGCGAGGCGGCTGCCATTAGCTCGCCTGATCGGCGAGGGCAAGCATCCTTGCGGTGATTTTCGGACATTTTTGCGATGGGGCTTCCGGCGGCCGGCCCGGCTGCGACCCGACAGGGCGTTGACCCTGGCGGGACTCACGCGTATAGCCCGCCACTGCACGAAGGGGATTTTCCGGATTCGGGACTTATCCGTCGGGCAAGCTTGAACATTGCTGGATGCGAAATATGGGCCGGGCGCAAGCCGCGATGGCCCCTTTTTGTATTCCGAAGTGCTGTGATGGCTCCAGCAAAGTAACCTCATGGAAAGGTGAAGGCTTCAATGCCCACGATCAACCAGCTGGTCCGCAAGGGCCGCGAACTGCAGAAGGCCAAGTCCAAGGTCCCTGCAATGGAGCAGAACCCGCAGAAGCGCGGCGTTTGCACCCGTGTCTACACGACGACCCCGAAGAAGCCGAACTCGGCCCTTCGCAAGGTGGCCAAGGTCCGTCTGACCAACAGCCGCGAAGTCATCTCGTACATCCCGGGCGAAGGCCACAACCTGCAGGAGCACTCGGTGGTGCTCATCCGCGGCGGCCGTGTGCGCGACCTTCCCGGCGTGCGCTACCATGTGCTGCGCGGCGTCCTCGACACGCAGGGCGTGAAGGATCGCAAGCAGTCCCGCTCGAAGTACGGCGCCAAGCGTCCGAAGTAAGCCGGTCGGGCCTGTCATCAGGCTCCTCGACCATCCAAGGCTGAAGTTTTGTAAGGAAATACGAGAATGGCTCGTCGTCGTCGTCCCGAAAAGCGGGAAATCCTGCCGGATCCCAAGTTCGGGGATGTGGTCCTGTCGAAGTTCATGAACTCGGTCATGCTGGACGGTAAGAAGTCCGTGGCCGAAGCCATCGTCTATGGCGCTCTGGAAACCGTCGAGACGCGCGCCAAGCGCGATCCGATCGGCGTGTTCCACGACGCGCTGAACAACATTAAGCCGGGCATCGAAGTCCGTTCGCGCCGCGTCGGCGGTGCGACCTACCAGGTCCCGGTCGAAGTCCGCCCGGAACGTGCGCAGGCGCTGGCCATCCGCTGGCTGATCGGCGCGTCGCGTGCCCGTTCGGAGAACACCATGGCCGCGCGTCTGTCGGGCGAACTGATGGACGCCGCGAACAATCGCGGCAACGCGGTCAAGAAGCGCGAAGATACGCACCGCATGGCGGAAGCGAATCGCGCCTTCTCGCACTACCGCTGGTAAGGGCCTTGCGGCGGACCGGGATTATTTCCGTTCTGCCGCAACCTTTTCGAAGCGCGGTGCCGGCGGTCTTCCGCTGGTCACGCAAACAGCCTATATAAGGGGGAGCCGGGCCGACCGGCTCCCCCCTACGCTTGAGGAAGATCGATCATGGCCCGCAGCCATCCGCTCGAGAAGTATCGCAACATCGGCATCATGGCGCACATCGATGCCGGCAAGACGACGACGACCGAGCGCATTCTTTATTACACCGGCAAGTCCTACAAGATCGGCGAAGTGCATGAAGGCACCGCCACCATGGACTGGATGGAGCAGGAGCAGGAGCGCGGCATCACCATCACGTCGGCCGCGACGACCTGTTTCTGGAACGACAACCGCATCAACATCATCGACACCCCCGGGCACGTCGACTTCACCATCGAGGTGGAGCGTTCGCTCCGCGTGCTCGACGGCGCGGTCGCCTGCTTCGACGGCGTGGCGGGTGTCGAGCCGCAGTCGGAAACCGTGTGGCGTCAGGCCGACAAGTACGGCGTGCCGCGCATGTGCTTCGTCAACAAGCTCGACCGCACCGGCGCCGACTTCTATTTCTGCGTGAATTCGATCATCGAGCGCCTGGGCGCGCGCCCGGCGGTCCTGTATCTGCCGATCGGCATCGAGGGCGGCTTCAAGGGCCTCGTCGACCTGGTCGAGAACCGCGCGATCATCTGGCTCGAGGAGTCGCTGGGTGCGAAGTTCGAATATCAGGACATCCCGGCCGACATGGCCGAGAAGGCCGCGAAGTATCGCAGCGACCTGATCGAAATGGCCGTCGAGCAGGACGACGCCGCGATGGAATCGTACCTTGAAGGTAACGAGCCGTCGGTCGAAGAACTGAAGAAGCTGATCCGCAAGGGCACGCTGGAAATGGCGTTCGTCCCCGTGGTCTGCGGCTCGGCGTTCAAGAACAAGGGCGTGCAGCCCCTGCTCGACGCGGTCATCGACTATCTGCCGTCGCCGCTCGACGTTCCCGCCATCAAGGGCGTGAAGCTCGACGGCGAGACGCCGGACGAGCGTCCTTCGTCGGACAGCGAGCCCTTCTCGGCGCTGGCGTTCAAGATCATGAACGACCCGTTCGTCGGTTCGCTCACCTTCGCGCGCATCTATTCGGGCAAGCTCGAAACCTCGTCGCAGGTCCTGAACTCGGTGAAGGACAAGAAGGAAAAGATCGGCCGCATGCTGCTCATGCATGCGAACAGCCGTGAGGACATCCAGGAAGCCTATGCGGGCGACATCGTCGCGCTGGCGGGCCTCAAGGACACCACCACGGGTGACACGCTCTGCGCGCAGAACGCCCCGATCATCCTCGAGCGGATGGAGTTCCCCGAGCCCGTGATCGAGCTGTCGGTGGAGCCGAAGACCAAGGCCGACCAGGAGAAGATGGGCGTCGCGCTCAATCGTCTCGCCCGCGAGGACCCCTCGTTCCGCGTGACCTCGGACCCCGAGTCGGGCCAGACCATCATCAAGGGCATGGGCGAGCTCCATCTCGAGATTCTGGTCGACCGCATGAAGCGCGAGTTCAAGGTCGAGGCGAATGTCGGCGCGCCGCAGGTGGCGTATCGCGAATATCTCAAGAAGCCGGTCGACATCGACTACACGCACAAGAAGCAGTCGGGCGGCACCGGCCAGTTCGGCCGCGTCAAGGTCAAGCTGACCCCGGGCGAGCGTGGATCGGGCTTCGTCTTCAAGGACGAGATCAAGGGCGGTAACATTCCGAAGGAATATATCCCCGCGATCGAGAAGGGCTTCCGTGAAACCGCGGAAACCGGTTCGCTGGTCGGCTTCCCGATCATCGACTTCGAAGTCCTGCTGTATGACGGTGCGTACCACGACGTCGACTCGTCGGCGCTGGCGTTCGAAATCTGTGCCCGCGGCGCGATGCGCGAAGCGGCCCAGAAGTCGGGCATCACGCTGCTCGAGCCGGTCATGAAGGTCGAAGTCGTGACCCCGGAAGACTATCTGGGCGACGTCATCGGCGACATGAACAGCCGTCGTGGCCAGATCCAGGGCACCGATACGCGCGGCAATGCGCAGACGGTCGAGGCGATGGTCCCGCTGGCCAACATGTTCGGCTATGTGAACGCGCTCCGTTCGTTCACCCAGGGTCGTGCGCAGTACTCGATGCAGTTCTCGCACTATGACGAAGTGCCGCAGAATGTTGCGGACGAAGTGAAGGCGAAGTTGGCCTAAAAGGGCGGATCGCGCTCCGGGGCTCCCCCCATGGCGCGAATGCTCTTGAGGGCTGGCAATCACCTGAAACACCCGCTATGGGGCCGCGTTCGCGTGGCCCCGGATGCGGCACCGAATTCGATTCAGAAGGTAGGAAAATGGCAAAGGCAAAATTCGAGCGGAACAAGCCGCACCTCAACATCGGCACCATTGGCCACGTCGACCACGGCAAGACCTCGCTGACTGCCGCGATCACCAAGGTTCTGGCCGAGACGACCGGTGGCACCGCCGTCGACTTCGCGAACATCGACAAGGCTCCGGAAGAGCGCGAGCGCGGCATCACCATCTCGACCGCGCACGTCGAGTATGAGACGACGAACCGCCACTATGCGCACGTCGACTGCCCCGGCCACGCCGACTATGTGAAGAACATGATCACCGGCGCGGCGCAGATGGACGGCGCGATCCTGGTCGTGTCGTCGACCGACGGCCCGATGCCGCAGACCCGCGAGCACATCCTGCTGGCCCGCCAGGTCGGCGTGCCCGCGATGGTCGTGTTCATGAACAAGGTCGACCTGGTCGACGACGAGGAAATCCTCGAGCTGGTCGAGCTGGAAATCCGCGAGTTGCTCAGCTCGTACGAATTCCCGGGCGACGACATCCCCGTCATCAAGGGTTCGGCCACCTGCGCCCTGTCGGGCTCGAACGACAAGTTCGGCAAGGAAGCCGTCCTCGAGCTGATGAAGGCCGTCGACGACTATATCCCGCAGCCCGAGCGTCCGCTCGACAAGCCGTTCATGATGCCGATCGAAGACGTGTTCTCGATCTCGGGTCGCGGCACGGTCGTCACCGGCCGTGTCGAAACCGGCATCATCAAGGTTGGTGAAGAAGTCGAGATCGTCGGCATCAACGACACCCGCAAGACCACCGTCACCGGCGTCGAAATGTTCCGCAAGCTGCTCGATTCGGGTGAAGCCGGCGACAACATCGGCGCGCTGATCCGTGGCGTTGCACGTGACCAGGTCGAGCGCGGCCAGGTTCTCTGCAAGCCGGGTTCGATCAAGCCGCACACCGACTTCAAGTCGGAAGTGTACGTCCTGTCGAAGGAAGAAGGCGGCCGTCACACCCCGTTCTTCGCGAACTATCGTCCGCAGTTCTACTTCCGCACCACCGACGTCACCGGCACCGTCGAGCTGCCCGAGGGCACCGAGATGGTCATGCCGGGCGACAACGTCGCACTGGGCGTGAAGCTGATCGCGCCGATCGCCATGGACGTCGGCCAGCGCTTCACCATCCGTGAAGGCGGCCGCACCGTCGGCGCCGGCGTTGTGAGCGCCATCGACGCCTAAGTCCTTTCGGCGAAAGCCGTCGGACTTGACGAGAAAGGGCCGGCCCCGGCGACGGGGTCGGCCTTTTTCTGTTGTGTGCCCGCCGCCGTTGAATCGGGCGAATCGCCGGGCTTGGTCGATCGATGCTGGCAGGCGAGGGGGGCACGGTGCGAGTGGCCTGACGCTGCACTTCCCGGGCTTTGTCCGGGCCTATCTGGGCTTCGGGAACTGGGGAGCGCGTCATCGTCCGATGGACGGCGCCTCTTGTGCCCCGGCGTCCAACAAAAACCGGATTCGCCCTCTTGCGGGCACCGGGTCATGTGCGTATAGGCACGTCCCTCAAGGGAATCGGCTGGCCCCGGAAACACCGGAGTCGGCCGTTTGCTTTTAGTGAGGGCAGGGATGGTTCGCCGTTCATGCCGCAACCCAGAGTTTGTTTCGGCCCAAGGTCGCCATCGGGGCGGATCGCCGAATGCCTGGTCGGGAAACCGATCGCGTTCGTGATCCGCCGTGACGGTAGCCGGAAAGCCCGCTCTTTCGCATCGGTAGGGATCATGGACAGCAATATCCGCATTCGTCTGAAGGCGTTCGACCATCGCGTGCTCGATCAGGCGACGGGCGACATCGCCGACACCGCGCGCCGTACCGGCGCTCTTATCCGCGGTCCGATCCCGCTTCCGACGCGCATCGAGAAGTTCACGGTCAACCGTGGTCCGCACATCGACAAGAAGTCGCGCGAGCAGTTCGAGGTTCGCACCTACAAGCGGATGCTGGACATCGTGCAGCCGACCCCGCAGACCGTCGATGCGCTGATGAAGCTTGACCTCGCCGCGGGTGTTGATGTCGAGATCAAGCTGGCGTAAGAGGGCCGGTATTCCCGTGGTCGACGATTCTGTCCCACGGGATTTTGGCGTTTCCCGATTTGAAGCTGTCGGAAAACGCGCCGCGATCGCTCCCGCGATCCGGCACTCTTAAGGGATACCGCCCGGCGGCCTGACCTGATCTGGGGAAGGTGGTGCCGGGGACAGCGTCCCCCGTCTGACCGGCTTGCCGGTCGCCAGCCCGGGACGGGGGCTCGTTTCGCTTTATCCGGGCTGGATACGCCCCCCTTGAATGGTTCTTGGGGGCCTCTGTCGAGGAAGGAACAGGATCATGCGTACCGGCGTGATCGCGAAGAAGCTGGGGATGACCCGCCTGTTCCAGGACGATGGTCGGCACGTGCCGGTCACCGTTCTGGCGCTTGAAGGCGTGCAGGTCGTTTCCCGTCGCGAAAAAGACCGTGACGGCTACACCGCCGTTCAGCTTGGTGCAGGTGTTGCCAAGACCAAGAATGTTGCCAAGCCGCAGCGTGGCCATTTCGGCAAGGCCGAAGTCGAGCCCAAGCAGGTGCTGGTCGAATTCCGGGTGGATGAAGACGGCCTGCTCGATGTCGGCGCGGAAATCGCCGCCGACCATTTCGTCCCCGGCCAGTATGTCGATATCCAGGGTCGTACCCAGGGTAAGGGCTTTGCCGGTGCGATGAAGCGCTGGAACTTCGGTGGTCTGCGTGCGACCCACGGCGTCTCGGTCTCGCACCGTTCGCATGGTTCGACCGGTAACCGTCAGGATCCGGGCCGCGTCTTCAAGAACAAGAAGATGGCTGGCCACATGGGCGACAAGAACCGCACCCAGCAGAACCTGGAAATCGTGTCGACCGACGTCGAGCGCGGCCTGATCTTCGTCAAGGGCTCGGTGCCCGGCTCGAAGGGTGGCTGGCTGATCGTCAAGGACGCGGTCAAGGTTTCGCGCCACGCGGACGCTCCGTTCCCCGCCAGCATCAAGGCGGCCGCCAACAACAACGCTTCTGCCGAGCCTGCTCCGGAAGCCACCGAGAGCCAGGAGGGCTAAGTCGTGAAGGTCAAGGTTCAATCCTTCGCCGGCACCGACGCCGCAGAGATCGAGCTCAACGACGAGGTCTTCGGCCTCGATCCGCGCGCCGACATCCTGCACCGCGTGGTGACCTGGCAGCTGGAAAAGCGTCGCGCCACCGCGCGCGGCACCCGTGAGCGCGCCGATGTCGCACGTTCGGGCAAGAAGCTCGGTCGCCAGAAGGGCGGCGGTGTCGCTCGTCACGGCGATCGTCGGGCCCCCGTCTTCATCGGTGGCGGCAAGGCGCACGGCGCCCGCGTCCGTGACTTCAACCCGGGTCTGAACAAGAAGGTTCGCGCCCTGGGCCTGAAGATGGCGCTGTCGAGCCACGCCAAGGCGGGTTCGCTGATCGTGATGAACGATCTGGCCGTCGAGGGTAACAAGACGAAGACGCTGCAGGGCGATCTGGTGAAGCTCGGCTTCGGCAAGACCGCGCTGGTCATCGATGGCGACGCCGTCGAAACGTCGTTCGCGCTGGCCGCGGGCAACCTGAAGGAAATCAACGTCCTTCCGGCCGCCGGTGCCAATGTCTACGACATTCTGAAGCATGACACGCTGGTGCTGACGCGCTCGGCGGTCGAGAAGCTGGAGGCCCGTTTCCATGGCTAAGCAGCAGAAGGCGGTCGATCCGCGTCATTACGACGTGATCGTTGCGCCGCACATCACCGAGAAGGCGACGCTCCTCAGCGAGCACAACGCCGTGGTGTTCAAGGTCGCCCCCGGTGCTTCCAAGCCCGAGATCAAGGCGGCGGTGGAAGCGCTGTTCGACGTGACCGTCACCGGCGTGAACACGATCGTCCAGAAGGGCAAGACGAAGCGTTGGAAGGGTGCGCCCTATCAGCGTTCCGACATGAAGAAGGCGATCGTCACCCTCAAGGACGGTCAGTCCATTGACGTGACGACGGGGATCTGAGGCGATGGCACTCAAGCATTATAACCCGACGAGCCCGGCCCGCCGTGGCCTGATCCTCGTCGACCGCTCGGCGCTGTGGAAGGGCGCGCCCGTCAAGGCGCTCACCGAAGGCAAGCGCAAGACCGGCGGCCGCAACAACAAGGGCCATGTGACCAGCCGCGGCATCGCGGGCGGCCACAAGCAGCGTTACCGCTTCATCGACTTCAAGCGTCGCCAGTGGGACGTCGAGGGCACCGTGGAACGGATCGAATATGATCCCAACCGCACCGCCTTCATCGCGCTGATCAACTACGGCGCCGATGCCGAGGGCAAGGAGAACCTGGCCTATATCATCGCGCCGCAGCGTCTGGCCGTCGGCGACAAGGTCGTCGCGGGCAAGAAGACCGACGTGAAGCCGGGCAACGCGATGGAGCTGGGCCAGATGCCGGTCGGCACCATCGTCCACAACGTCGAGATGAAGCCCGGCAAGGGCGGTCAGATTGCACGTTCGGCCGGCACCTATGTGCAGGTCGTGGGTCGCGACAAGGGCATGGTCATCGTTCGCCTGAACTCGGGCGAGCAGCGCTACATCCGTGCCGAGTGCATGGCGACGGTCGGCGCGGTGTCGAACCCCGACAACGGCAACACCAACCTGGCGAAGGCTGGTCGCAACCGTTGGAAGGGCCATCGTCCGCTGACCCGTGGTGTGGCGAAGAACCCGGTCGACCACCCGCACGGCGGTGGTGAAGGCCGGACCTCGGGCGGCCGTCATCCGGTCACCCCGTGGGGCAAGCCGACCAAGGGTGCGCGCACTCGTCACAACAAGGCGACGGACAAGATGATCATCCGTAGCCGTCACGCCAAGAAGAAGGGCTAACACGCAATGGCTCGTTCCGTTTGGAAGGGTCCTTTCGTGGACCTCCATCTCCTGAAGAAGGCCGAAGTGGCTCAGGATGCCGGCAACCGCGCAGGTCCGATCAAGACCTGGTCGCGCCGCTCGACCATCCTGCCGTCGTTCGTCGGCCTGACCTTCAACGTCTACAATGGTCGCAAGTTCGTTCCCGTCTCGGTGAACGAGGACATGGTCGGCATGAAGCTCGGTGAATTCGCGCCCACGCGCTACTTCCCCGGCCACGCTGCCGACAAGAAGGGTAAGCGCTGATGTCCAAGCCCGCATCCCCCCGCAAGGTCGGTGAGAAGGAAGCGCTGTCGGTCGGCACGCAGATCCGTGGCTCGGCGCAGAAGCTGAACCTGGTCGCTGGCCTGATCCGCGGCAAGAAGGCCGGCGACGCGATGAACATCCTGGCCTTCTCGAAGAAGGCCATGGCTGTCGACGCGCGCAAGATTCTCGCCTCCGCGATCGCCAATGCCGAGAACAACCACAACCTCGACGTCGACGCGCTCGTCGTCGCCGAGGCGTCGGTCGGCAAGTCGATCACCATGAAGCGTTTCGCGACGCGCGGTCGCGGCAAGTCGACCCGCATCCTGAAGCCGTTTTCGCGGCTCCGCATCGTCGTCCGCGAGCAGGAAGAAGCATAATGGGTCAGAAGAGCAATCCGATCGGCCTGCGTCTCCAGATCAACCGCACCTGGGACAGCCGCTGGTTCGCCGAAGGCCATGACTATGGCCGCCTGCTGCTGGAGGATCTCAAGATCCGCCAGTACATCATGAAGACGCTGCCCCAGGCCGCGATCTCGAAGGTCGTCATCGAGCGTCCGGCCAAGCTGTGCCGCATCTCGATCTTCGCGGCGCGTCCGGGCGTGATCATCGGCAAGAAGGGCGCCGACATCGAAAAGCTTCGCAAGAAGCTGGGTTCGATGACCTCGTCCGACGTGTCGCTGAACATCGTCGAGATCCGCAAGCCCGAGATCGACGCCAAGCTCGTCGCGCAGGGCGTCGCCGACCAGCTCGAGCGTCGTATCGCTTTCCGTCGCGCGATGAAGCGCGCGGTGCAGTCGGCGCTCCGTCTGGGCGCCGAGGGCATCCGCATCACCTGCGGCGGCCGTCTGGGCGGCGCGGAAATCGCGCGGACCGAATGGTATCGTGAAGGCCGCGTTCCGCTGCACACGCTGCGTGCGAACGTCGACTATGCCGAAGCGCAGGCCCACACCGCTTATGGTGTGTGCGGCGTGAAGGTGTGGATCTTCAAGGGCGAGATCCTGGGCCATGACCCCATGGCGCAGGACCGGCTGATGATGGAGGCTCAGACCTCCGGCGTGCGCCCGGCGCGCGACGATCATCGCCGCTAAGGATCAAAGAACATGCTGCAACCAAAGCGCACCAAGTTCCGCAAGGCCTTCAAGGGCCGCATCCACGGCGATGCGAAGGGCGGCACGAGCCTGAACTTCGGGTCCTATGGCCTGAAGGCCATGGAGCCGGAGCGGATCACCGCGCGCCAGATCGAGGCGGCTCGCCGCGCGATCACGCGTCACATCAAGCGTCAGGGCCGTCTCTGGATCCGCATCTTCCCGGACGTGCCAGTTTCGTCGAAGCCCGCCGAAGTCCGCATGGGCTCGGGTAAGGGTTCGCCGGAATTCTGGGCCGCCCGCGTGAAGCCGGGTCGCATCCTGTTCGAGCTCGACGGTGTCGAAGGCAAGATTGCCGCCGAAGCGTTTGAGCGCGCCGCGATGAAGCTCCCCATCAAGACCAAGGTCGTTGCCCGCCTGGGCGACACCTCGCACCTCGGAGGCGAGTAATGGCCAAGACTGAATATACCGGCCAGAGCGACGACCAGCTCGTCGAGGCGCTGGGCAACCTGAAGCGCGAGCAGTTCAACCTGCGCTTCCAGGCGGCCACGAGCCAGCTCGAAAAGCCCAGCCGGGTCAAGGAAGTCCGTCGCGATATCGCGCGGATCAAGACCATCCAGGCGCAGCGCACCGCTGCGGCTGCCAAGTAAGGACCGAGACACATGCCGAAGCGCGTGCTGACCGGGGTGATTGTCTCGGACAAGACCGACAAGACGGTCGTCGTCAATGTGGAGCGGAAGGTCAAGCACCCCCTCTACGGCAAGATCATCCGTCGGTCGAAGAAGTATCACGCCCATGACGAGGCGAATGAATACAAGGCCGGTGAGACGGTGCGGATCGAAGAGACCGCCCCGATCTCCAAGCTGAAGACCTGGAAGGTCATCGAGCGGGTCAACACCCACTCGACGCCCGAACGGGCCTCGGCCGAGGGCTGACGCCTCTGACCTCCCGGCTCCGCGGACCCGTCAGGGGAAAGGGGATCGGGAGGAACGGGCCACCCTTCGGGGTGAAGAGCGGATTGGTTGAGGGGCGGCGAGCGACTCGCTTGCCTTTCGGGCCAGGAGTGGCTACAGGGCCTCTCCCCCTGGCGCGGACACCCGCGCCGGGGGTCGTTTTTTAAGGCGGGGTTGGGTCGGTATCCACCCCAGAAGAGAGAAGGAAGCGGATCCATGATCCAGATGCAGTCCAATCTCGACGTCGCTGACAACAGCGGCGCGAAGCGGGTGCAGTGCATCAAGGTGCTGGGCGGCTCGAAGCGCCGTACCGCATCGGTCGGCGACATCATCGTCGTCAGCGTCAAGGAAGCGCAGCCGCGTGGCCGCGTGAAGAAGGGCGACGTTCACCGCGCGGTGATCGTGCGTACCGCCAAGGACATCCGTCGTGCCGACGGCTCGGTGATCCGTTTCGACGGAAACGCGGCCGTTCTGGTCAACAAGAACGAGGAGCCGATCGGCACCCGTATCTTTGGCCCGGTCGTGCGTGAGCTTCGCGGCAAGAAGCACATGAAGATCATCTCGCTGGCGCCGGAGGTTTTGTAATGGCCGCTGCACGCATCAAGAAGGGTGACAAGGTCATCGTCCTGTCCGGCAAGGACAAGGGCAAGACCGGCACCGTGTCGCTGGCGATGCCGAAGGACGGCAAGGTCGTCGTGGACGGCGTGAACATCGCCACCCGTCACCGCAAGCCGACCCAGGCGAACCCGCAGGGTGGCCTGGAGCGCACCGCTGCGCCGCTGCACATCTCGAAGGTCGCGCACGTGACCGCCGATGGCAAGCCGACCCGCGTCCGTTTCGAGACGCAGGATGGCAAGAAGGTCCGTGTCGCCGTCAAGACCGGGGAGAAGATCGATGGCTGATTACAAGCCCCGCATGAAGGCTATCTATGACGATAGCATCATCAAGGCGATGACCGACAAGTTCGGTTACAAGAACGTCAACGAGATCCCCCGGATCGAGAAGATCGTGCTCAACATGGGCGTGGGCGAAGCGACGCAGGACAAGAAGCGCGTCGACCAGGCTGCGTCCGAGATGGAGCTGATCGCGGGTCAGAAGCCCGTCATCACCAAGGCGAAGAAGTCGATCGCGCAGTTCAAGCTGCGTGAAGGCATGCCGATCGGTGTGAAGGTCACGCTGCGTCGCGAGCGCATGTACGAGTTCCTGGACCGTTTCATCACGATCGCGCTGCCGCGCGTTCGCGACTTCCGCGGCCTGAACCCCAAGTCCTTTGACGGTCGCGGCAACTATGCCTGCGGCATCAAGGAACAGATCATCTTCCCCGAAATCAATTATGACCGCATCGACAAGGTGCGCGGCATGGATGTGATCGTGACCACCTCGGCGAAGACCGACGACGAAGCGCGCGAGCTGCTCCGTCTTTTCGGCTTCCCGTTCCCCAAGGAAGACGCTGCCGACGAGAAGAAGGCGGCGTAACCGGACTGCCCCCTCTCCACGCCGGGGAGGGGGTCCTTACAGAAAGAGCTTAAGTCCATGGCGAAACTGAGTTCAATCAATAAGAACGAGAAGCGTCGCCTTCTCGTCAAGAAGTATGCCGGCAAGTACGCGAAGCTGAAGGCGATCGCGAACGACCAGAGCCTCGATGAGACCGAGCGTCTGATCGCGCGCCTGAAGATGGCCGAGATCCCCCGCAACGGCAATCCGACCCGCATCCGCAATCGCTGCGAGATCACGGGCCGCCCGCGTGCGTATTACCGCAAGTTCCGTCTCGCTCGCGTCATGCTGCGTGATCTGGCCAACAAGGGCCTGATCCCCGGCGTCACCAAGTCGAGCTGGTAAGGACCATTTGAGATGGCAGTGACCGATCCCCTGGGTGACCTGCTCACCCGCATCCGCAATGGCCAGCGCGCGCGCAAGGACTCCGTCCTGACGCCTGCGTCGAAGCTGCGCGCCCGCGTGCTCGACGTGCTCCAGCGCGAAGGCTATATCCGTGGCTACAGCGAAGAGCAGATGGGCCCCGCGGCCGGCATCCGCATCGAGCTGAAGTATTTCGAGGGCCAGCCCGCGATCAAGCATGTCGCGCGCGTGTCCAAGCCCGGCCGCCGTATCTATTCGGGCGCGCAGGACCTGCCGCGCGTGCGCAACGGCCTGGGCATCACCATCGTGTCGACGCCGCGTGGCGTTCTGTCGGACGCCGAAGCGCGTGAGCAGAATGTCGGTGGCGAAGTCCTGGCGGAGGTGTTCTGATGAGCCGCATCGGAAAGAAGGCGGTCCCGGTTCCGGCCGGCGTCACCGCGACCATCGCCGACAAGGTGCTGAGCGTGAAGGGTCCCAAGGGCACCCTCTCCATGCCGCTCGTCGACGAGATCACCTATGACGTCCAGGCGGACGCCATTTCGGTGCAGCCGTCGAATGCCACCAAGCGCGCCCGCGCGTTCTGGGGCATGCAGCGCACGATGGTCCAGAACCTCGTCACCGGCGTGACCGCTGGCTTCTCCAAGAAGCTGGTCATCACCGGCGTCGGTTACCGCGCGGCCGCACAGGGCAAGACCCTGAAGCTGCAGCTCGGCTACAGCCACGACGTCAATATCGACGTGCCGGAAGGCATCGAGGTGAAGACGCCGGACGCCACCACCGTCGAGATCAGCGGTGCGGACAAGCAGAAGGTCGGCCAGCTGGCCGCCGAGATCCGCCGCTGGCGCAAGCCCGAGCCGTATAAGGGCAAGGGCATCAAGTACGACGGCGAGTTCATCTTCCGCAAGGAAGGGAAGAAGAAGTAATGACCAAGGGTCTCTCTCTTTTCGAGAAGCGCCGTCGGCGCAACCGTACCGCGCTGCGTGCGCGTGCGGGCACCCGTCCGCGCCTGTCGGTGCATCGCTCGGGCAAGCATATCTATGCCCAGGTGATCGACGACGAGGCGGGTCGTACCGTGGCTTCGGCCTCGACGCTGGAAAAGGACGCACGCGGCCAGTCGGGCGCGAACGTCGCAGCGGCGACCGAAGTCGGCAAGCGCGTGGCCGAAATGGCCAAGGCCGCTGGCGTCACGCAGGTCGTTTTCGACCGTGGCGGCTTCCTGTTCCACGGTCGCGTCAAGGCGCTGGCCGAGGCGGCACGCGAAGCGGGATTGGAGTTCTAATATGGCTGACGAGAACAACGTGGCCGTTGCCGGTGCCGAAGGCGCCGCGCAGGACGCGACCCAGGGTCGTGGTCCCCGGGGCGGCCGTGGCCGTGGTCCGGGCGGCGGTGACCGCGGCCGTGGCGGCCGTGACGGCAACCGTGGTCGTCGCGACGACCGTCGCGGTGGCACCGAGGAGCAGGGCGAAGAGCTGATCGAAAAGCTCGTCCACATCAACCGCGTCTCGAAGACCGTGAAGGGCGGTAAGCGTTTCGGCTTCGCCGCGCTCGTCGTGGTCGGCGATGGCAAGGGACGTGCGGGCTTCGGTCATGGCAAGGCGCGCGAAGTGCCGGAAGCCATCTCGAAGGCGACCGCCGCCGCCAAGAAGGCGATGGTCCGCGTTCCGCTCAAGGACGGTCGCACGCTGCACCATGATGGCAACGGCCATTTCGGTGCGGGCCGCGTGACGGTGCGTTCGGCCCCGCAGGGGACCGGCATCATCGCCGGCGGTCCGATGCGTGCCATCTTCGAATCGCTCGGCGTCGCCGACGTGGTGACGAAGTCGGTCGGTACGTCGAACCCGTACAACATGATCCGCGCCACCTTCGAGGCCCTTGGCGAGCAGACCTCGCCCAAGGCGGTGGCGCAGCGTCGTGGCAAGAAGATCGCCGACCTGCTGGGTCGCGGTCACGGTGCCACCCAGCAGACTGCCGAGGCGGAAGCCGCGGCCGTCGTGGAGTAAGCGACCATGGCTACCATCAAGATCAAGCAGACCGGTTCGCCGATCCGCCGCACCAAGGACCAGCGCGCGACCCTCGTCGGCCTGGGCCTGAACAAGATGCACAAGGTCTCCGAGCTTCAGGACACCCCTGAAGTCCGCGGCATGATCCGCAAGGTGCAGCACATGGTTCAGGTGGTGGACTGAGACCTGTCGCAAGACAGTCTCGATTCCGTCACATCGAATCCGTGACAAAGACAGGGAAGGGGGCTATGCGGCCCCCTTCCTTTTATCCAACGGCCATGATTCTCTGGAATGGTGGCCAGCGCGCAAATAGCGAAAGCGAGTGCAAATCATGAAGCTGAACGAACTTTTCGACAACCAGGGTGCCCGCAAGTCCAAGATCCGCGTCGGTCGCGGCATCGGTTCCGGCAAGGGCAAGACCGGTGGTCGCGGCGTCAAGGGCCAGAAGAGCCGTGAGGGCGTGTCCATCGCGGGCTTCGAGGGCGGTCAGATGCCGCTCCACATGCGTCTGCCGAAGCGTGGCTTCAACAACATCTTCGCCAAGGACTATGCCGAGGTGAATCTGGGCGCGATCCAGAAGGCGGTCGACTCGGGCAAGCTGGCCACCGACGGCACGATCGACCATGCCGCGCTGAAGGCTGCCGGCCTGGCGCGTGGCGGCAAGGACGGCGTGCGTCTGCTGGCCAAGGGTGAACTGACCGCCAAGCTGTCGTTCGTCGTGCAGGGCGTGTCGGCTTCGGCACGCGCCGCGGTCGAGAAGGCCGGTGGCTCGGTTGACGTGCCGCACGTCGTGCCCGCCGCTGAAAAGGCCGCCGCGAAGAAGGGCAAGACCCGCGCCGCGAAGCTCGCCGCCAAGGCCTGAACCGGATCGGATTCGCCGCTGTCGGATGGCGTAAACGCCACACCGGCAGCGGCGGATTGTCCATCCGGGTTAGACAAGCGCGTCTTCGCGCCTATATGAGCGGCGGGGCGGTTCAAAACGCATCCCGCCGTTTTTCGTTTCCAGGATAACGCAACAGCTATGGCATCCGCAGCCGACCAGATGGCGCAAAGCATCAGCCTGGCGAAATTCGCCAAGGCCACCGACCTCAAGAAGCGGCTGTGGTTCACCATCGGCGCGCTGATCGTCTTCCGCCTGCTCAGCTATGTGCCGCTGCCGGGCGTCGACCCGACCGCGCTGGGCCTGCTGAGCCAGAAGACCACGGGCGGCGTGCTCGACTTCTTCAACACCTTCTCGGGCGGTTCGCTCAGCCGCATGTCGCTGATCGCGCTGGGCGTGATGCCGTACATCACGGCGTCGATCGTCGTGCAGCTCGCGACCTCGCTGAGCCCGCAGCTCGCCGCCATCAAGAAGGAAGGCGAGAGCGGCCGCAAGAAGCTGAACCAATATACCCGCTACGGCACGGTGTTGCTGACCGCGATCCAGGGCTATTTCATTGCCGTCGGCCTTGAGACGCTGGGCGCGAGCCAGGGCATCCAGGCGGTGATCGAGCCGGGCATGACCTTCCGCATCGCGGCGGTCATCTCGCTGATCGGCGGTACGATGTTCCTGATGTGGCTGGGCGAGCAGATCACCAGCCGGGGCATCGGTAACGGCGTGTCGCTCATCATCATGGCGGGCATCGTCGCCCACTTGCCGACCACGCTGGTCAACCTGCTCGAAGGTGGCCGTTCGGGCAGCATCGATCCGGTCCGCCTGATCGGCATCGTCGTCGCGGTCGTGGTGCTGGTGCTGTTCATCTGCTTCATGGAGCGTGCGCAGCGCCGGATCCTGATCCAGTATCCCAAGCGCGCGACGCAGCGCGGAATGCAGGCCGATCGCAGCCACCTGCCGCTGAAGATCAACACCGCGGGCGTGATCCCTCCGATCTTCGCCTCGTCGCTGCTGCTGATGCCGCTGACCATCTCGCAATTCGCGGGGCAGCGCGTCGCCGGCGAGAGCCGCTGGGGCGATTTCATCATCAGCCTCAACCAGTATCTGCAGCATGGTTCGCCGATCTATATGCTGCTGTACGGCGCGGGCATCGTGTTCTTCTCGTTCTTCTACACCGCGGTCGTGTTCAACCCGGAAGAAACGGCGGACAATCTGAAGCGCTATGGCGGCTTCATCCCGGGCATCCGTCCGGGCAAGAACACCGAGACCTATCTCGATTACGTGCTGACCCGGATCACGGTGATCGGCGCGGCCTATCTGACCATCATCTGCCTGTTGCCGGAATATCTGGTGTCGGCGCTCCAGATCCCCTTCTATCTGGGCGGCACCAGCCTGTTGATCGTCGTCAACGTGACGATGGACACGGTGACGCAGATTCAAAGCCACTTGCTTGCGCATCAATATAGCGATCTCATCAAGAAGGCGAAGCTGAAGGGCGGTCGCCTGCGTTGAGCGCGGGCGGACGACGGATATGGGGGAGAGTGACGTGGGCGTGAACATCATCCTGCTGGGCCCGCCGGGTGCGGGCAAGGGAACCCAGGCGCAGCGGCTGGTGACCAATCGCGGCATGGTGCAGCTGTCGACCGGCGACATGCTGCGCGCGGCGGTCAAGGCGGGGACTCCCGTCGGGCTCCAGGCGAAGGCGGTGATGGATGCGGGTGAGCTGGTGTCGGACGCGATCGTCTCGGCGCTGATCGGCGAGCGGCTGGACCAGGCCGATGGTGCCCAGGAATCCGTGGGCGGCGCGATCTTCGACGGCTATCCGCGTACCGCCGCGCAGGCCGAGGCGCTGGACCAATTGCTGGCCGAACGCGGCAAGACGCTGGACCATGTGATCGAACTCGCGGTGGACGAGGATGCGCTGGTCGAGCGGATCACCGGCCGTTTCACCTGCGCCTCGTGCGGCGCTGGCTATCACGACCGCTTCAAGCCCACCAAGGTCGAGGGCGTGTGCGATGTCTGCGGCTCGACCGAGTTCAAGCGGCGGCCGGACGACAATGCCGAGACGGTGCGGACCCGCATGGCCGAATATCGCGCCAAGACCGCGCCGATCCTGCCCATCTATGAAGCGCGCGGGATCGTGACGCGGGTCGACGGCATGGCGGCGATGGACGAGGTCGGCGCGGCGATCGACGCGATCCTCGACCGCGACTGATCGGAATCACCGAACGACAGGGAAGGGCGCCTTCGATTCGGAGGCGCCCTTTTTTCGTTGCGGAATGCTCTTCCCGGAGCGTGAAGGCGGTCCGATGGTGATCCATTCGCGGACGCCTACGACATGGCGCTAATAGAAGCGCGCGAGCGTCAGTACGCGTTCCTGCCCATCACAGCCGCGCAGGCGGACGATGGTTCCGGGCTTGCCGACCGTCCAGCGTGCGAGCGGACTGTCGACATAGTCGCGCGGGATGGGCTGTCCGTTGATCGCGCAGATGGTGTCACCGTCCCGCCACCCGGACTTGTCCGCCGGGCCGCCGCGCATGACATGCAGGACGCGCAGCCGGTCCCCTGCCACCCCCATGAGCAGCCCGGCGGTGGAGCGTAGCGCGGGGTCGTTGGCATGCGGCCCCGGGGTCAGGATCATGCGCCCCGCCCCGGGGTCGAGCAGCACGCGATAGCGCTGGAGAAAGCCCGACCCGATGCGGCCCGCCGCGCCGACCGATTCGCTGAAGCCCTTGGCCGGTTCGACCCGCACCTCGACCTCGCGCGCGGTCAGCGTGCCGAGCCGGATATCGGGAACGATCGCCAGGTCGTTGACCGAAGGCCCCGCCAGCCCGAACCCGATCGCACTGGTCACGGGAACCCCGGTCAGCCGGGCTGCGCGCCAGCCCGCCTGGGTCACGGTGAGCGAGGAGCCGTCGCCGGTATCGACGATGATCGGCGACAGCCTGGTCGTGCCCAGGCCGACCAGGCTCTCATAGACCCGGCGTTCGGCGGAGATGCTCAACGGCGCCGTCGCGCCGGTAAAGGGCATCCGGCCCGAGGCGATCAGGCGGAAGCGCTTGTGCGGATAGTCGATGTCGAGCGCATGGCCCGCCGTCAGGTCGCGCCCGACCAGCAGGTCGACCGGCTGGGCATCGCCCGTCGCCATGGCGGGCAGGGGAGCGACCGCGACGCCCCCGCCGCGCCGGGTCAGCCCGCCCAGCGCCAGGCTGTGGGTCGGCATCCATCCGATTGCCACCGCGCCGCCGATCGCGCTGGCCTCGCCGCCGGGGTGGATGCGGGCCGTGGCGGCGATGGGCGAGCTGCGGGACAACAGGGTGAAGCTGACGCCGGTATCGAGGATCGCGGTGACCTTCTGCCCATCGATCGTCATGGCGAAGCGGATCTGATTGCCCGGTGTCAGTTGAAAGGAAATCCAGCGCTGCTCCGCATCGGGCGCGAGCGTCGCCACGCCCGGATCGCGGGCGGCGGCCGTCACCACATCCCGGCCATCGGTCGGGGCAGGGGCGGGGTTCCGCGAGGGCTGGGGCGCGACCATCGCCGCGACAAGGAGGGCGGGGACGGGCAGCAGATAGGCAAGGCGACGCATGATGTCCCAACGCCTAGCCCAAGCCGACGCCGCATGCGCGCGAATTTGCATGGGGGAAGGGATGCCGGGGGAAGCGGACAAAAGAAAAGGGCGACCCCCGCAAGAGGGGCCGCCCTTTCTTTAGCTCGCCAAGCGAACGGCTGGCGGGGTCACCCCCGCTGTCCGATTACTTGAGCTCGACGGTCGCGCCGGCTTCTTCGAGCTGCTTCTTGATCTTCTCGGCCTCGTCCTTGTTGATGCCTTCCTTGACGGGCTTCGGAGCGCCTTCGACCAGCGCCTTGGCTTCGGTCAGGCCCAGGCCGGTGATCGCACGGACTTCCTTGATGACGTTGATCTTCTTGCCACCGTCGCCGGTGAGGATCACGTCGAACTCGGTCTTCTCTTCGACTGCCGGAGCGGCAGCGCCGCCAGCGGCCGGCGCAGCGGCAACAGCCGCAGCGGCCGAGACGCCCCACTTCTCTTCGAGCATCTTCGACAGCTCGGCGGCTTCGAGGACGGTCAGCTCGCTCAGCTGGTCAACCAGCGCGTTCAGGTCTGCCATGTTCTTATCTCCAATACGGGCCGGGTAAAATGGCCCGAGTGTGTCAGTTCAAATCGTCGTGTACGCCCGAAGATCAGGCGGCTTCCTTGTCCTTGTCGGCATAAGCCGCGAGGACGCGGGCGAGCTGCGCCGCGGGAGCCTGGGTGATGGTCGCCAGCTTCGTCGCGGGAGCCGCGATGAGGCCGATGAGCTTCGCCCGGAGCTCGTCCAGCGAGGGCAGCGTCGCCAGCGCCTGCACGCCTGCGACATCAAGGACGTTCGCGCCCATCGATCCGCCGACGATCTCGAACTTGTCGGTCGTCTTGGCGAATTCCACGGCCACCTTGGCGGCGGCCACGGGATCGATCGAGCTGGCAATGCCGACGGGACCCGTCAGCATGTCAGCGACACCGGCATAGTCGGTGCCCTGGGCAGCGATCTTGGCAAGCCGGTTCTTCGAGACCTTATAAACCGCGCCGGCTTCCCGCATCTTCGTGCGCAGGGCCGTCGACTGGGCGACGGTCATGCCGAGGTTGCGGGTGATGACCACCACGCCGACCTCGTTGAAGGTACGATTCAGTTCGGCGACGGCCTGGGTCTTTTGATCGCGATCCATGCCATTCTCCATGGTTGGAACGGCCGCGAACGGCCATCCCGGTTGCTTGACCGGGGGATGTGACCACCCCTCGGGGTGTCCAGCGATGGGGAATGGGCAACCAACGCGTGAGAAACGCGGGGCAGACCGGGCGGGACCAGCATGAACTGGGCGACCGGCAAAATCCTTTTCCCCGTCTCGGCAGGAGATTAAGCTGGGGCAAATTCCCCGGCACCTGCTGTCTTGGACGGAATCCCATGGGCGAGCCCTTGGGATGCGGGCGCGCCTTGCCAGCATCGGCGCGCGGAGTCAAGTCGTGGGGATCGCATGACGTTCCCGTCATGAAGACTTCATCCATGAGTCATCGAGGTGACGCGAAAATGAAGCGGTCATGACTTTCTTGCGCGGCAAACCCGCTGGCGAGGCCGCGCCCATTCCTGCGCGGTGCCGGGGGATTTGTCATGTCGGATATCGAAAATCTGGTCGCCTATGACGATGGCGACATCGACACCAACCGTTCGACCAACACGCATATGAGCGATCTGATCGCCACCCGCCTGTCGCGCCGCCAGACGCTGCGCCATGGTGTTTCGGCGATGACGACCGCGCTGTTTGGTGGCGCGCTGCTGGCCGGGTGCGACGATGAGAATCCGCAGGCCGTCACCGCCACCGCGGCGGGCAGCACCGCCAGCGTCGCGGCGGGCCGCGCGGTCACGCTGACCGGCACCGTTGCCAGCGGGCAGGTCGCCAATGTGAACTGGAGCCAGACGGCGGGCCCGTCGGTCACGCTGACCAACGCGAACCAGCTGGTCGCCTCGTTCCGGGCACCGGCGGTGGCGACCGCCACCCAGCTCGCCTTCAATCTGGAGATCACCAGCCGCGACGGCCTGGTCACCAACAACAGCGTGACCGTCACCGTGACGCCGATCACGCTGGACTTCACCGCCGTGCCGCACAGCCTGGCCGACGTGGTCACGGTGCCCTCGGGCTATAGCGTGACCGTGCTGTATCGCCTGGGCGATCCGATCAACGGCAATGTCGCGGCCGCCGCCAACAACGGCACCGATACCAATTATGCGCAGCGCGCGGGCGATCACCACGATGGCATGAGCTATTTCGGTCTCGCCGCATCGGGCTCGAACCCCGATCCGACGAACAGCACGCGCGGTCTGCTCGTCCTCAACCATGAGAACATCACCCAGCTCTATCTCCATGCGAATGGCCCGACGGCGTCGCCGCGCCCCGAATCGGAGGCCATCAAGGAGATCGAGTGCCACGGCGTGTCGGTGGTCGAGGTCGCGCGCAGCAACGGCCAATGGGCCTATGTGCGGTCGTCGTCGCTGAACCGCCGCATCACGCCGAACACGCCGATGGCGTTCAGCGGCCCGGTAAAGGGCAGCGCATGGCTGAAGACGGCTTATTCGCCCGACGGCACGGGCGGTCGGGGCACGATTAACAATTGCGCCAACGGCACGATGGCGTGGAACACCTATCTGACCAACGAAGAGAATTGGGCGGGCTATTTCCGGCGCAACAATGGCGACGCGACGGTGCGCAGCACGATCGACGCGAAGCAGAATGTCTCGCTGGCGCGCTATGGCATCCGCGAAGGGCGCTCGGGCAATTATGGCTGGACCACGGTCACGCCGTCCGACTCGTCCAGCACCGTCTTCCGTCGCTGGAACGCGACCGCGACGGCCACGCTGGCGACCGACGGTACCGCCGATTTCCGCAACGAGCCGTTCCAGTTCGGCTGGGTGGTCGAGATCGATCCGTTCAACCCCAACTCCACCCCGCGCAAGCGTACCGCGCTCGGCCGTATGAACCATGAAGGCTGCCAGAGCGGCCGGATGATCGCGGGGGTCCGTCCGGCCTTCTACATGGGCGACGACGCACAGAACGAGTATATCTACAAATTCGTGTCGGCGACGCCGTGGAGCGCCTCGGACGCGAGCGCCAGCGATCGCCTGGCGGTCGGTGACAAATATCTCGACAACGGCACGCTCTATGTCGCCAAGTTCAACGCCGACGGCACCGGCCAGTGGCTGCCGCTGGTCTATGGCCAGAACGGGCTGTCCTCCTCGAACAGTGTCTATCCCTTCGCCGATCAGGCCGATGTCCTTATCAACACGCGTCTGGCCGGCGACGCGCTGGGGGCGACCAAGATGGACCGGCCCGAATGGACCGCGGTCAATCCGGCGACGGGCGAGATGTATTGCACCCTGACCAACAACTCCTCGCGCAAGCCGGTCGCGTCGGGCAGCAACACCGGCGTCGATTGGGCCAATCCGCGTTCCTATGTCGATGCGCCCTCGACCTCGGTCGGCAACCGCAACGGCCACATCATCCGCCTGCGCGAAGCGAATGACACGACCGAGGCGACCAGCTTCACCTGGGACGTCTATGCCTTCGGCGCGGGCGCGGATCTCGATCCGACCAACATCAACCTGTCGGGGCTGGACGCGACCAACGACTTCTCCTCGCCCGATGGCCTGTGGTTCAGCCTGCCCAGCAATGTCGCGGGCCAGCAGACCCCGGTGATGTGGATCCAGACCGACGATGGCGCCTTTACCGACGTCACCAACTGCATGATGCTGGCTGCGATCCCCGGCCGGGTCGGCGATGGCGGCACGCGTTCGGTCACCAGCAGCGCGGGCGGCGCCTCGGCGACCGTCACCACCCGGATCGGCAAGGCGCCGGGCGTGACGCTCAAGCGCTTCCTGGTCGGCCCCAAGCAGTGCGAGATCACCGGCATCCACTCGACGCCGGACGGCACCTCGGTGTTCATCAACATCCAGCATCCGGGCGAGGATGCCAGCAGCCCGGCCGCGCCGACCAGCAACTGGCCGGACAGCCAGGCGGGCAATGCGGCGGCGACGATCCGCCCGCGTTCGTCGACCATCGTCATCACGAAGAATGATGGCGGCGTCGTCGCGATCTGATCCACGCCCTCCGATCGGTTGACCGGATCGGGGTGAGAGGGGGCCGGGTGGGCGATTGCCTTCCCGGCCCCTTTGGCGTTCAAGAGGGAGGACATGACCGAAAAGGGGAGCAGGATGACCAGCACGCGGCGCGACGTCATGGCCGGGGCGATGGCGATGACCGGATGGGGACTCGCGACGGGCCCCGCCTCGGCGCAGGCGGCGGGGCAGGATCGGCTCATCGCGGGGACCTATGCGCGGGAGGGGGGCAGGGGGCTTTATCCCATTGTCGACGGACGGCCGGGCGCGCCGGCGACGGGGATCGAGGACGCGTCCTATGGCGTGGGCGGCGGACCGGGCGGCACCTTCTACCTGTTGCGCGAGCGGACGCAGGGACAGGTGGGCGCCTATGGCCCTGGCTGGCATGGCCGGGGTCATGCCTCCACCGGCGGGGCGGACCCGTGCCATGTCGCGCTGGACCGTGCTTCCGCCTGTCTGGCGGTCGCCAATTATTCGAGCGGATCGGTCGCCTTCTATCGGCTCGACCGCCGCACGGGCACGCTGGGCGCGCCGCAGGTCTTTCAGCATCGCGGTTCCGGCCCCGTGTCCGAACGGCAGGCGGGGCCTCATGCGCATTGGGTGGGGTTCAGCCCCGATCGGCGCTGGCTGCACGCGGTGGATCTGGGCGCGGATGCGATCTTCGCCTATCGATTCGATCCGGCCGCGCGCACGCTGGCGGAGCCGGTGATCGGCTGGCAGGCCCCCGCGGGTGTCGGGCCGCGCCATATGGTTCGCCATCCGACGCTGCGCCGTGCCTATGTCGCCTGCGAATTGCAGCCGCGCCTGTTCGAACTGGAGCCGCAGGCGGATGGCCGCTTCCGCACGGTCGGCGAGCATCGCCTGCTGCCGCCGGAGGTGAAGGGGGCGTCCTATGCCGCGCACATCGCGATCGATCGCGCCGGGCGGACGCTCTACGTCTCCAATCGCGGCGCCAACAGCATCAGCGTCTTCGCGCTGGATACCAAGGGGGCACCGAGCCTCGTCCAGTCGCTGCCGACCGACGGCGACTGGCCGCGCTTCTTTCTGCTGCGCGAAGAACGGGGCGAGATGCTGGTCGCCAATGAGCGATCGGGGACGGTCAACGCCTTTCGCATCGGCCAGGCGGGGCGATTGTCCGCGACGGGGCGTAGCCTGACGATCCCCGGCGTGGTCTTTCTGGCCGGCATTTGACGGATCGGCAGGGCGCGGGTGCTGAGCTTTGCACGGCAACGACAGGCCGCGGGGCTTGGCGAGCGCATGGGTGGCCTCAACGGACCGATTCGGTCCCGCGTGGCATGAGTTCTTCGGTGGAACTGGCGCATTGTCCGACCGCGTGCCTCATGGCGTCAGACGCGCTTTCCTCATACCGATGAAACAGGCCCTGTCGTGCGCCTTTAAGCGGCTTTACGACTATCGATACGCGGGCTGGGACAAAGGAAAGGACCGCCCCCTCGCCGGAGACGGCCCTCCTGTCATGGGCATGATCGCCGGGTCAGGCGCCGAGCGGGCTCGGCGATCCGAAGGGGCCCGCACCGCGCCGCGTCTTCGGGATCGAAGTCCCGGCCTTGGCGATCGGCACCGCTCTGGCCTTGGGATCGTCGCGGCCGATATCGTCGCCGGCGATCAGCGACTTGATCTCGTCACCCGACAGCGTCTCATATTCGAGCAGCGCGCCGGCCAGCAGGTGAAGCTGGTCGACATTCTCGGTCAGCACATGCTTGGCGCGGTGCAGCCCGCCCTCGACGATCGACTTGATCTCGTCGTCGATCAACTGCGCGGTCTGGTTGGACATGCGCACCGGCTGGCTGGACGAATAGCCGAGGAAGCTCTCACCCTCGGGCTGCGCATATTCCACCGGGCCGACCTTGTCGGACATGCCCCATTTGGTGACCATGTCGCGGGCGAGGCCGGTGGCATACTGGATGTCGCCGCTGGCGCCGCTCGACACCTTTTCATAGCCGAAGATGATCTCCTCGGCCACGCGGCCGCCCATCGAGACCGCGAGGTTCGCGTACATCTTGTCGCGGTGATAGCTGTACGAGTCGCGTTCCGGCAGGCGCATCACCATGCCCAGCGCGCGGCCGCGCGGGATGATCGTCGCCTTGTGGATCGGGTCGGATGCCGGTTCGTGCAGCGCGACGATGGCATGGCCCGCCTCGTGATAGGCGGTCATCCGCTTCTCATCCTCGGTCATGACCATGGAGCGGCGTTCCGCGCCCATCATGACCTTGTCCTTGGCTTCCTCGAACTCGGCATTGGCGACCAGGCGCTTGCCCTTGCGCGCCGCCATCAGCGCGGCTTCGTTGACCAGATTGGCAAGGTCCGCACCCGAGAAGCCGGGCGTGCCACGGGCGATGACGCGGGGGTCGACATCGGGGGCCAGCGGCACCTTCTTCATATGGACCTGGAGGATCTTCACGCGGCCATCGATGTCCGGGCGCGGCACCACGACCTGCCGGTCGAAGCGGCCCGGCCGCAGCAGCGCGGGGTCGAGCACGTCGGGGCGGTTGGTCGCGGCGATGATGATGATGCCTTCATTGGCCTCGAAACCATCCATCTCGACCAGCAGCTGGTTCAGCGTCTGCTCGCGTTCGTCATTGCCGTTGCCCAGGCCCGCACCGCGATGGCGGCCGACCGCGTCGATTTCGTCGATGAAGACGATGCAGGGCGCCGACTTCTTCGCCTGCTCGAACATGTCGCGCACGCGACTGGCGCCGACGCCGACGAACATCTCCACGAAGTCCGAACCCGAAATGGTGAAGAACGGCACCCCGGCCTCGCCGGCGATCGCACGGGCGAGCAGCGTCTTGCCGGTGCCCGGCGAGCCGACCAGCAACGCGCCCTTGGGGATCTTGCCGCCCAGCCGGGCGAACTTCGACGGGTCCTTCAGGAATTCGACGATTTCCTGCAATTCGTCGCGCGCCTCGTCGATGCCGGCCACATCGTCGAAGGTCACCTTGCCTTCCTTCTGGGTCAGCATCCGCGCGCGGCTCTTGCCAAAGCCCATCGCGCCGTTCGCGCCGCCGCCCTTCTGCATCTGGCGCAGGACGAAGAAGGCAATGCCGATGAACAGCAGGAAGGGCAGCGAATTATACAGCATGACCATCCAGATCGACGGGCCTTCCTCCGCCTTGGCGGTGAAGGTCACGCCCTTCTCGCGCAGGCGCGGGATCAGCTGCGAATCGGGGACCGGAGTGGTCTTGAACCGCTCGCCCGAGGACAGGGTGCCGGTGATCGAATCGCGCGAGATGGTCGCGGTCTTCACCGTGCCCTCGTCGACCTTGTCGAGGAAGGTCGAATATTCGATCGCATTGCCGCTCTGCGCGGTCGATCCCGCACCCGACAGGCTGACGAACAGGGCGAGCGCCATCAGGATGCCCACCCAGATCAGCAGGCTCTTCATCCAGGGGTTGCCGCCCCCATTGGGATCGGGGCTCTGCTGCTTGTCGTTTTCGTTCATCGGTGCCGGATACCTTTCCACCTGCAAGATAGGCACAGCGCGGTTAATGGCAATGGAACAACGCCGATCAAAGTGATCGGTTGGGCAGCAAATCTCCACCGGCCGGCCATGTCGGCCAAGGTCGCGCGCGGGATCGCCGGCCTCAGCCGCCGATCGGCAGGGACGTGGTCGACTTGATCTCCGACAGCGCGACGGTGGAATTGATTTCCTGCACGCCGGGCAGGTTCGACAGCTTCTCGAAGAACAGCCGCTCATAGGATTCGATATCGGCCGCGACGATGCGCAGCATGAAGTCGACCGAGCCCATCAGCACATGGCATTCCATGACCTCCGGCAGGTCGCGGATCGCGGTGGCGAATTCGTCCAGATTGGCGCGGCCGTGCGCGTTCAGCTTCACCTGTGCGAAGATCTGCGCCTTCAGCCCGACCTTGGTGCGGTCGACCAGCGCCACGCGGCGCTTGATGATGCCCTCACGCTCCAGCCGGTCGATCCGCCGCCAGCAGGGCGAGGTGGACAGGCCGACCGCTTCGGCAATCGCGGCGGTCGACAGGCTGGCATCCTCTTGCAGTAGCGCGAGGATGCGGCGCTCCCAGATATCGAGTTCGTGCGGCATGGATGATCGCTAGATTGTATTCAGAAGAACAACCTATCCCCGATAATGCGATGTGCAAGGGAAATGAGGTCAGATTTCCCCGCGCCGCCGGGCTAGTTTTGACGCATCACGAACGTCCGATTGTCAGGAAGAACAGCGATGCCGCTCGATCAAGCCCGCCACCATGCCCTGCCGCCCGAGGAGGTCGTGCCCTTTAGCGACGACGCCAGCGGGGCGAGCGGGGTGATCGTGCTGCATTCGACCGCGTTGGGACCGGCGGCGGGCGGGTGCCGATTGTGGCATTATGCCAGCGACCAGCAGGCGACGCAGGATGCGCTGCGGCTGGCCGAGGGCATGGCGCTGAAGAACGCGCTGGCCGATCTTCCCTTCGGCGGTGGTAAGGCGGTGCTGCGCCTGCCCGAAGGGCCGTTCGACCGCGAAGCCCTGTTCCGTTCATTGGGCGGCGTCGTCCGTTCGCTGCGTGGCCGGTATGTCACGGCCGAGGATGTCGGAACCGGGGTCGCCGACATGGAGGTGGTCGCGCAGGAGACGCATCATGTCGCGGGGCTGCCCCCGCGCGGGGGCAAGCCGGGCGGCGATCCTTCGCCCTGGACCGCGCTGGGCGTAGCGCAGGCGATGCAGGTCGCGGTGCGCCATCGGCTGGGCGCGAGCCTGTCCGATGTCACCGTGGGGGTCCAGGGGCTGGGCCATGTCGGCTATGCGTTGTGCGAGTTGCTGCACGACATGGGGGCCAGGCTGGTCGTCGCGGAGCCGCGCAGCGAGATCGCGGCACGCGCTGCCGACCGCTTCGGCGCGATGGTCATGAGCAGCCGGGCGCTGCTGTCCGCCCGGGTCGATGTGCTCGCCCCCTGTGCGCTGGGCGGGGTGCTGGACGCGGCGACGGTTGACGGGCTGAAGGCGCAGCTGGTCTGTGGCGCGGCCAACAATCAGCTGGCCAGTGAAGACGTGGCCGAGCGGCTGGCCGGGCGTGGTGTGCTCTATGCGCCCGATTTCCTCGTCAATGCGGGCGGGATCGTGAATGTCGCGGGCGAATATCTCGGCTGGGGAGCAGCGGAGGTACGCCAGCGGGTCATGGCGATCGGGCGGCGGTTGGCCGACACACTGGCGCGGGCCGAGCGGGACGGCGTGGTGCCGCATCAGGCTGCGCGCGCCATCGCGCTGGACCGGATCGCGGCGGCGCCACGGGTGCAGGCAGCGGCGTGACGGGGCAGGGCGTCCCGGCGTTATGAAGGATCAGCCCCTCCCCGAAAGGGGAAAGGGGGATCGGGTTCGGATTCTGGCGCGCGCCTGCCCGGAGGCGAGGGAAAGCCATGGGTTTTTGACCAGAGCGTGCGCTACCCGGACCGCCCGATCAGGGAACGCCCGCTTCGCGCCGCCGGTCGGCATTGGCCGCGCGGTTTTCGCGGACGCGCTGCGCGAAGCATCCCGTCGCGCCCCCCGCGCCGACCGCCGAGCAACTGCCGATGCTGTTCACGCCGACGCCCTCGTTGACCGTGCCGGTCGCGCGGACCGCCCAGCTTTCATTCTCGGGCGTCACCTGCAGTTCGCGCAGCTCCTTGGGCACGCGATATTGTTCCTCCGCCCCGCGGCGCACGCAGACGACGATTTCATTGCCATTGGCGTCGGTGGGACAGCGTTCATTGCCGAACAAAGTCAGCACGCCGTTGATCGGCGCGTTGCGCGACACCTCGCCCGGCACCTCGATCGGCTTGGGCTTGGCCGCGCCCGGGGCGGCCACCTGTTGCGCCGATACCGGCACGCCTGCGCCGAGCGCCAGTCCGGCCAGCATCGCCACCTGCCATGACCGCTTCACCATCTTCATTCTCCCGTCTCGCACCGGTCAGACCCGCTTGGCCGCGGCGATCGCGACCTTGCAGCCTGCCCGGATCATTCCGTACAGCAGCGGATAGGCGATCGCCTCTTCCGCCCCCGCGCCCAGCGCATGGTCGCGATGTTCCAACTCCTCGGCCTGGAAATCGGCGATCGCCTCCGACAATTCGGGATCGCTCTCTCCCAGCTGGTCGCGCTGCGCCTGGTAATGTTTGTCGATCTCGGTCTCGACCGCCGCAGTGCAGGCCATCGCCGCCTTGGGGCTGATCGCCGCGGTGATCGCGCCCAGTGCGAAGCCGGCCTTGTCCCAGAAGGGCTGGAACAGCGTCGGACGCACCCGCCGCTCGGCGATCATCCGGTCGAAAAAGGCGCGGTGCCGCTCTTCCTGCAACGCCATGTGATGGATCGCGCGCGAGGCGGGGTGCCGGTCGCCCAGCACCGCCAGCTGCCCGGCATAGATGCGCGTCGCGCCATACTCTCCCGCCTGGTCCACCCGGACCATCGCCTTCGTCGTTTCGCGCCGGTCGCCCGGCATCCAACGCAACTTGTTCATCGCGCCTTCCTCATCAGCACCAGGATGGTCGCCGCGCCGCCCAGCGACAGGATCGCGTTGAACCCGGCCAGCGAGATGCCGCCCAGCGTCCATTGCGCCACGTCGCAGCGGATGACCGGCGCCTTTAGAATGGCGTTCAGCCGGTCGGCTGCGGTCCCTCCCGTGAAATTCACCGTCGAGGTGCAGGCGGTGAAGCCCGGCCACCAGCCATATTCGACTCCGGCATGCGCGACACCGATCGCCCCCGACACCGCGATCAACAACGCGGCAAGGATGACAAGCGATCCCCGGAGACTGCGTTGCGGTACGACAAAGGCGAGCAGCGCCGGGACCAGCGCGGCATAATGCGGCCAGCGCTGCCAATGGCACATCTCGCACGGATAAAGGCCGCCGATCAGCTGGCTGCCCCAGGCACCGGCCAGCAGCGCGGCGGGCAGCAGCAGGGCGATCCATTTCGCCATGCATTCGCGACGGGTGCCGGGGCGCGCCATCGTCACTTCACCGGCGGCTTGGTCGCGGCCGCCACCTGGGTCGGCCCACCCAGACGCGCGATCGTCTTGAGCGCATAGTAAAGCTGGAAGTCCTCGATCCCGTCCTTCTTCAACGCGTCGGGGGTCTGGGCGAAGCGCGGATCGGCCTTGGTATCCTCCTCCAGGATGGCGTTGTCGGCCTTCACCTCGTTGATGAGGTGGCGGCGCAGATCGGCCTCGCGGAAGATCGGACGCGTCTTGTAATCGGGGTCGGAAATCTGCGGCACCTTGATATCCGGCTCGATCCCGCCTTCCTGCACCGAGCGGCCCGACGGGGTGTAATAGCGCGCGGTGGTCAGGCGGAGCGCGGTTTCGGGGCCGAGCGGCAGCAGCGTCTGCACCGATCCCTTGCCGAAGCTGCGCTCGCCCATGATGAGCGCGCGGTGATGATCCTGAAGCGCGCCCGCGACGATCTCCGAGGCGGAGGCGGTGCCCGAATTGGTCAGCACCACCACGGGCAGGCCATGCGCGTCGTCGCCCGGCTTGGCATAATAACGCTCGATATCGCTCTTCTCGCGGCCGCGCTGCGACACGATCTCGCCATGATCGAGAAAGGCGTCGCTGACCGCGATCGCCTGGGTCAGCAGGCCGCCGCCATTGTCGCGCAGATCGACGACATAGCCGAGCGGGCGATGGCCCAGCGCCTTGTCGATCGCCATGATCGCCCCGCGCGTATCGGCCCCGGTATTCTCGGAGAAGGTGTTGATGTTGATATAGCCGACATCGCCGCGCACTTCCCATTTCACGGGGCGCTGCACGATGACCTCGCGGGTCAGCGTCAACTCGATCGGCTTGTCGCGGCCCGGACGGACCAGCGTCAGGCGGATCTTGGTGCCGGGCTTGCCGCGCATCTGCCCGATCGCCTCGTCCAGCGACTGGCCATAGACCAGCTTGCCGTCGATATGGGTGATATAGTCGCCCGACTTGATGCCCGCGCGGCCCGCCGGGGTGTCCTCCTGCGGCGCGATGACCTTGATCGCGCCATCCTCCATCGAGACGGTCAGGCCCAGCCCGCCATAATTGCCCTCGGTCTGGATCTTCAGATTGTCGAAATCGAGCGCGTCGACATAGCTGCTATGCGGATCGAGCGCGGCCAGCATCCCCTGGATCGCGCCCTTGATGAGCGTCTGGTCGTCCACCTTGTCGACATAATCGGCCTTGATCCGGTTATAGACGTCGAGGAAGCGGTCGAACTGGCGAACGGTGGAGCTGTCGACCGCGGCCATGGCGGCGGTCGTGATCGGAACCATGGCAAGCGCCCCGACGATCGCAGTGGCTGCGAAGAGCGGGCGTTTCGAAAGCGGACGGAGCATCAAGGGTCCTGGACCAGAAAAACGGACCGCCTGTGTAGCGGGAAGCCGTCGCCAATCAAAGCGCAACCGTGCTGAACGGCGGCTGAGCCGATGAGGACGCATTTGGGAACGGGAAGGCCGGTGGCGAAACATCCTGATCCCTTCCTCGCCAAAATGGGCTATGGCACGGGGCCCATGTCCGATCCGTCCTCCCATCCTTCGCCGCGCCCTGTCTCCGCCGTCGGGCATGGGGTGGGGTTGGCCGGACTGGCCGGGGCGCTGGGCTGGATCGCGGCCGCGCGCTGGCTGCATCTGGGCGGGCCCTATGCCGCTCTGGTCAATCTGGTGGCGGTCGGCGGGCCGATGATCCTGTGGTCGCTGCTGGTCGACAAGGTGCATCGCCGTCCCTCGACCGGGATTGACTGGACGACTCGCCGTCCGATGCGCGCGACGCTGGACATCAGCCTGACCAAGCTGGCGGGATTATGGATGACCTTCGCCCTGATCGGCGCGATCTATGCCACCGGGCGCTTCTACTGGCAGGGCAATTTCGCGTTCGCCATGTGGTGCCTGGGCTGGGCCGCGCCCTTCCTGTTCCTGGGGTCCATTCCCTATGTGCTATGGCTCGACCGCCATCTGGTCGAGCCGCGCGATGGCGCATGGATGCTGGGGGCGTGGCTGACCGGACAGCCGGGCGTCGAGCCGGAGGCGATCTATGAGCATCTGCGCGCCTGGGGCGTGAAGGCCTTCTTCCTCGCCTTCATGATCGCCGCCCTGCCTGCCGGATTCGGACAGTTTGTGCGCGGCGACGTGTCGGTGGCGCTGCGCGATCCGGTCGCGCTGGCCAATTGGCTCATCACCCTGATGTTCGTGATCGACGTGACCTTCGCCACGGTCGGCTATATCCTGGCGATGCGGCCGCTCGACGCGCATATCCGCTCGGCCAACCCCTATGCGGCGGCGTGGATGGCGGCGCTCATCTGCTATCCGCCGACCATCCTGATGACGGATGGCGGTCCGCTCGATTATCGTCCGGGGACCGCCGGATGGAGCTATTGGCTGGCCGGCCATCCGCTGCTGCTGGCGATCATCGGCGCGGTGCTGGTCGCGCTGACCGCGATCTATGCCTGGGCGACGGTGGCGTTCGGACTGCGCTTCTCCAACCTGACGCATCGCGGCATCCTGACCCACGGACCCTATGCCTGGTCACGGCATCCCGCCTATCTCTCGAAGAATCTCTTCTGGTGGATTGCGACGGTGCCGGTGCTGTCGACGGGCAGCTGGGTCGATGCGGCGCGCAGCACGGTGCTGCTCGGCGTGGTCAGCGGCGTCTATTACTGGCGCGCCCGGACCGAGGAATGGCATCTGTCCGCCGATCCCGCCTATCGCGCCTATCACGACTGGATGGGCCGCCACGGCCCGGTGACGCGGCTGGTCGCCCGGATCATCGGGCGACCAGCCCGCTGACGGATCAGAAGAGCCGCGTCAGCAGATAGAAGCCCGCCCCCATCAGCGCGGAGGCGGGGATGGTGATGATCCAGGCGATGACGACATTGCCCGCCACGCCCCAGCGTACCGCCGAGGCGCGCCGCGCCACGCCTGCGCCGATGATCGAGCCGGTGATGGTGTGGGTGGTCGACACCGGAATGCCCATGATCGAGGCCAGGAAGATCACGATCGACCCCGCGGTCGACGCACTGAAACCCTGATGCTGCGACAGCTTGGTGATGCGCGATCCCATCGTCTCGATGATCCGCCAGCCGCCGGTCATCGTGCCCATCGCGATGGCGATGTAGCAGGCGATGGCGACCCAGTGCGGCACCTCGAACGGGCCGGACAGCCGCCCGGTCGAATAGAGCAGCACGGTGATGATGCCCATCGTCTTCTGCGCGTCGTTCAGGCCATGGCTGAGCGAATAGGCGGCGGAGGACACGATGTGCATCGCGCGGAAGCTGCGCTCCGCTCCCCCCGCCGTCGCACCGCGCAGGGCCCAGCTGCTGAGCAGCATGATGAGCATGGCCAGGACCATGCCCAGCATCGGCGACAGGACGATGGCCAGCAGCGTCTTGTTCAGCCCGGCCCATTTGACCGCATCCATGCCCGAATGGGCAACGCCCGCGCCGATCAGGCCGCCGACCAGCGCATGGCTGCTCGACGAGGGAATGCCGCGCAGCCAGGTGATGATGTTCCACGCCATCGCCCCGCCCAGCGCGCCGAAGATGACCGCGGGCGTGATGATGTCCTGGTCGATCAGGCCCTTGCCGATCGTCTCGGCAACCTTGTGCAGGCTGGGGAAGGCGACCGTCAGGAAATAGGCGGCGAAGTTGAAGAAGGCCGCAAAGCCCACCGCCGCGACGGGGGACAGCAGCCGCGTCGCCACGACCGTCGCGATCGAATTGGCGGCGTCATGCAGCCCGTTGAGATAATCGAACGCCAGCGCGACCAGGATCAGGCCGACCAGCAGCGGAAAGGCAAGCTCATGCATGGCCCGTCGCTCAGGCGTGGTCGATGACGATGCCGTCAATCTCGTCGGCGACATCCTCGAACGCGTCGAGGATGCGTTCCAGATGCTTGTAGATTTCGCGCTCGATGACGAAGCGCAGCGTGTCCTGCTCGCCACATTCCTCCAGCGCGCGCTTCAGGCCCGCCGCGTGAATGTCGTCGACGCGCCCCTCCAGCCGGACCAGTTCCTCGGTCAGCGCGTGGAGCTGGTCGCCATTGCGCGCGACATCGCGCATCAGCGGCATGGCCTCGACCGTCAACTTGGCGGCTTCGACCGCGACCATCGCCATTTCGCGCATTTCGGGCGCGAACCGCGTGACCTTGTACAGCCCGATCGCGGTGGCGGCGGCGTGCATCTCGTCGATCGTGTCGTCCAGCGATCCGATCAGCGAGGTGATCGCGGCGCGGTCGAACGGCGTCAGAAAGGTCGAGCGGACCGAAGTGAGGACCTGGCGCGTGATCTCGTCCGCCTCATGTTCCCGCGCGGCGATGGCGGCGATGTGTTCGGCGGCGTTGCCCTGGTCGTCGAAAAGGCGCGCCGTGGCTTGCGCCCCGGCCAATATTGTCGCGGCTTGCGCTTCGAACAGTTCGAAGAAATTTCCCGTCTTCGGCAGAAGGCGTTGGAACCAGGCGAACATCAGTCGGCAACCCCGATAGTGATCCTATGCCGCGCCTGTTTCATACCCATGGCTGTACCGGCCACGGCGAACCGCCGGACCGCGACGAAAGGAACCAGGGATCGAAGCCTGCACGAACGCCGCCCCCCTGACCAGCCCAGTGGGCCGCGTCAAGCAAAACCCGGATCGACGCTCCGCCCCAACCGGACAGCAATAGCCGTTTTTTTAACGCTCCAGGCATACGTAAAAGCCCGACTATGGCTGCAAAATCGCCGATCGCTGAGACGGCCCGGCGCGCGCCGAAGCGGCGGCGGGTTTCACGGCTGCTGTGACTTTTATGCATCATTTGTGTCACGTTAGCGCCATAATGCGGTCCTAACCGCCCGCTCACCGGGAGTATGAAATCATACGGGCGGCGTAGACCGATCCGTTCGAGCGTGGGGAACAACATGAAATCGGTTATCAAGACCGTGGCGCTTCTGGGCGCCGCGTGGGGAACGCTGGCGGCCGTGCCGGCCATCGCGCAGACCGCCGATAAGGGAGCGGCGGGCGCCGCCGCGAACGACGAACAAGGTGGCCTGGGCGACATCGTCGTCACCGCCGAGCGTCGCTCGGAGAGCCTGAATCGCGTGCCGGTGTCGGTCGGCGTCGTCGGCGGCCAGGACCTGCGCGCCTTCCAGCAGGGCGGCGAGGACATTCTGGCGCTGTCGGGCCGGGTACCCGGCCTTTATGCCGAAACCACCACGGGCCGCATCTTCCCGCGCTTCTATATCCGTGGCCTGGGCAATATCGACTTCTATCTCGGCGCGTCGCAGCCGGTGTCGATCATCCAGGACGATGTGGTCCTGGAGCATGTCGTGCTGAAGTCGAACCCGGTGTTCGACGTCGACCAGGTCGAAGTGCTGCGCGGCCCGCAGGGTTCGCTGTTCGGACGCAACACGACCGCGGGCATCATCAAGTTCGACACGATCAAGCCGACCCAGACCTTCCAGAGCCGCGCGACCGCCTCGATCGGCAGCTATAACACGATGAGCCTGGACGCCGGTGTCGGCGGTCCGCTGATCGCCGATGTGCTGAGCTTCCGCCTGTCGGCGCTGGTCCAGCATCGCGACAACTGGGTGGACAATGTCTATTCGGGCCCCAGCGCCGATGGCACGCTGACCCCGAAAAAGGACGCGATGGGTGGTTTCACCGAGCGCGACGTCCGGCTTCAGCTGCTTCTCACTCCGACCGAGACGCTGTCGTTCAACCTGGCGGGCCATGCGCGCTGGTATGACGGCACCTCGACCCTGTTCCATCGCGGCGCGCTGAAGAAGGGGTCGCGCGACGTGTCGGCCGAGCCGCGCGATCAGATCGCGCTGGACGAGGGACAGGGCAATCCGCAGTCCTATGACACGCAGGGCGCCTCGCTGCGCGCCGCCTGGGACCTGGGCGCGGCCGAGCTGACCTCGATCACCGCCTATGAGACGACCGCCGGTTACAGCAAGGGCGACACCGATGGCGGCGCGGCGGCCAACTATCCGGTGAACGGCGTGCCCAACGGCTATGGCCTGAGCATGGGTCAGGTGCGCGGGCTCGACCAGTGGACGCAGGAACTGCGCCTGGCCTCGCAGGGAGACGGCCCGATCAAGTGGCAGGTCGGCGGCATCTATTTCGACAGCCGCGACATCACCGACTTCTACCAGCGCGCCTATCTGATCGGGGCGAACCCGAACAACTGGGTCCGCCTGCACGACGTCAACACTTCGTGGGGCGTGTTCGGCCAGGTCAGCTATCGTGCGACCGACCGCCTGACGCTGACCGCCGGTGGCCGTATCAGCGAGGATACCAAGCGGACCCAGCTGCTGCGCACGGCCGACAGTGCGGCCGGTGTCTCCACCTATCGCGGTCGCCGCGACGTGCGCATGTCGGACACCAAGCCGAGCTGGGATCTGTCGGCGATGTATGAGGTCAGCCCCGAGCTGAACGTCTATGTCCGCGCGGCCGAAGGCTTCCGTGGCCCGACGATCCAGGGTCGCTCGGCGGTGTTCAATTCCGACTTCACCACCGCGAAGTCGGAAACCAACCTGTCGTTCGAGACCGGCTTCAAGTCCAAGCTGTTCAACAACACGTTGCACCTGAACGCATCGGCCTTTGCCTATCGCGTGAAGGGCATCCAGCTGAACGGCAACGATTCGGACGGCAATGGCGTGCTGTTCAACGCCGACAAGGCGGTGGCCTATGGCCTGGAAGCCGATGCGCAGTGGCTGCCGGTGCAGAATCTGACGCTGTCGGCGGGCCTCAGCCTGCTGCACTCGGAGATTCGCGACAAGCGCGTCTTTGCCCAGACGTGCGGCCTGAACGGCGTGCAGGTCTGCACCGTGATGGACCCGTTCGTCGTCCGCAAGGCGTTCGGCTCCAACGCCTATTTCGCGCAGATCGACGGCAACCCGCTGCCCAACGCGCCGGAATACAATCTGAACCTGGCCGCGAAGTATGACGTGCCGCTGGGCGATGGTGGCAAGGCGTTCATCTCGACCGACTGGAACCTGCAGGGCTACACGAACTTCGTCCTGTACCGGACCAAGGAGTTCACCTCGAACGGCAATTTCGAGGGCGGCCTGAGCATCGGCTACAGCGCGCCGCATGACGACTGGAGCCTGTCGGTCTTCGCGCGCAACATCACGAACGAGAAGAACGTGAAGGGCGTGATCGAAAACTACATGGCGGCCGTGTTCAACGAACCGCGGATCATCGGTGTGACGTTCACCGGCAAATATCGCTGATCGATCCGATCCCGTGATGCGAATGGCCCGTCCCTCCCAGCGAGGGGCGGGCCTTTTTCATGGGCGAGCCGATGGGCGTGCCTCGGAGCGAGCCCGCTATAGCCGCCTTGCCGATGCGCCATTATGCTGCTGCGCAGCGAGACGGGAATCGGTCGGCATACGGTCGGACGGTCTTTCGTCGCTGATGACCGGGAGGATATGCCGCATGACCGATGCCCTGCGCGACCGTGCCGCCCGGACTTGCGACGCCCCGGACCCTGCCCAGCACCATCGGCGCACGCTGTTGCGGCTGAGGACCATAACGACCGGATCGGCGGCGCGGCCGGCACCGGGCGCGGGCCTCGCGCCATCCGGGACACTGGCCCGATCGTGGCCGAACCGCCTTATGACAGGAGAGATGCGATGACCGGCGACCTGACCCTCTACACCAATCCGCGCTCGCGCGGACGGATCGCGCGCTGGATGATCGAGGAGACGGGGGCCGCCTATGACGTGGTGGCGCTCGACTATGGCGCGGCGATGGTCGCGCCCGCCTATCGCGCGATCAATCCGATGATGAAGGTGCCCGCCATCGTCCATCATGGCCGGGTGGTGACCGAGACGGCGGCGATCTGCGCCTATCTGGCCGACAGCTTTCCCGATGCCGAGCTGGCGCCGTTGCCCGAGGAGCGGGCGGATTATTATCGCTGGCTGTTCTTCGCCGCGGGCCCGCTGGAGGCGGCGATCACCAACCGCGCGTTGGGCGTCGAACCCGATGCCGAGCAGCAGCGCATGGCGGGCTATGGCGATTTCGACCGGGCGGTGGCCGTGATCGACCAGGCGGTGGCGCATATGCCCTATATCGCGGGCGACCGCTTCACGGCGGCGGACGTCTATCTGGGGTCGCAGCTGATGTGGTTCACTCAGTTCGGTCTGGTCCCCAGGACCGAGGCGATCATGGCCTATATCGCGCGGCTCGATCGGCGTCCCGCGCATCAGCGGGCGAGCGAACTGGATGATGCCCTGATCGCCGAATCCTCGCCGCAAGCGGTGGATTGAATGCGGGTCAGTCGGGCTGGCTCTCGACCGCCGTCGCCGCCCGGCGTGCGGCAAGCAAGATGTCGAGCGCGGCCGAGATGTGATTGCCCGCCAGCGGATGATTGATCGCATCGGCCGCATGCATCGCCGCCTCGGTCATGGCGATGACCTGATCCAGGGTCATGGGCGTGGGCTGCATCGAACGATCCGTGGATGAAAGGGCGGGACTCGCCGCCTGACAAGGGGCTGTCCCTAGCGACAGTTTCGGCAAACCGCGACAGGAATGTTGGCCCTTTACTGGCGGCCGCGATCATCCCGCCCGGGCCGGAGCGGGATGATCGCGCACAGGGTCAGCGCATCAGGACCAGTTCCTCGGCCATGGTCGGGTGGAGCGCCACGGTCGCATCGAATTGCGCCTTGGTCAGCCCGGCCTTGACCGCGACGGCGGCGGCCTGAAGGATTTCGGGCACGTCGGGGCCGATCATGTGCAGCCCGACGACGCGGCCGGTCTCGGCGTCGCACACCATCTTGTACAGCGAACGTTCGTCGCGGCCGGCCAGCACATTCTTCATCGGGCGGAAGTCGGAGGTATAGACCTGGATCGAGCCCAGCTTCTGCCGCGCCTCGGCCTCGGTCATGCCGACGCCCGCCATCGGCGGATGGCTGAACACGGCGGCGGGGATGCAGTCATAATCGACCCTGGTCGGGGTGTTGCCATAGACCGTGTCGGCAAAGGCCTGTCCCTCGCGGATCGCCACCGGGGTCAGCTGGACGCGGTTGGTCACGTCGCCGACCGCATAGATGCTGGGACAGGAGGAGCGATTCTCCTCATCCACCTTCACCGCGCCGTGGTCGTCCAGCTCGACACCCGCCGTCTCCAGCCCCAGGCCATGCGTGTTGGGCTTGCGGCCGGTGGCGAACATGACCAGATCGACCTCGATCGGGTCATGGCCCGACATCGACACCTTGAGCGAGCCGTCCGCCTGCTTCTCGATCCGGTGGAAGGTGGCGTCGAAGCGGAAGTCGATCCCCTTCATCATCGAAATCTGAAGCAGGCGGTCGCGGATGGTCAGGTCATAGCCGCGCAGGATTTCCTTGCTGCGGTTGATGAGCGTGACGTGCGCGCCGAACTGGTGGAACAGACCTGCAAACTCGTTGGCGATATAGCCCGCGCCCGCGATCAGGATGCGCTTGGGAATCGAATCGAGATGGAAGACCTCGTTGGAGGTAATGCCAAGCTCGTGGCCGGGGCAGGTCGGGATGGCGGGGTGCGCGCCGACCGCGATCAGGATGCGCTCGGCGGTTTTTTCGGTCCCGTCGGCCAGTCTGACGCTGTGCGGCCCGGTGACGGTCGCGCGCTGGTCGATGATCTCGACCTTGTGGCTTTCCAGCGTCTTCGTATAGGCGCCGTTCAGCCGGTCGACCTCGGCCAGCACATTGTCGCGCAGCGTCGTCCAGGAGAATGCGCAGTCACCGGGCACCTCCCAGCCGAAGCGGCGCGCGTCCTTCAGATCCTCGGCGAAATGCGCGCCGTAGATCAGCAGCTTCTTGGGGACGCAGCCGCGGATGACGCAGGTGCCGCCGACGCGATATTCCTCGGCCACCGCGACGCGCGCCCCATGCGCCGCCGCGACGCGCGACGCGCGCGTGCCTCCGGAGCCCGCGCCGATGACGAACAGGTCATAGTCATACTCAGCCATGGCAACGGTTTCTCCGGAGCATTTCAAAAAGGGCGTGGCGGCCCTGAAAGCACAACCGGGGATGCCGAGCCAAGTCCGGCCTTCCCCTTACAGTGATCGGAAATCCTCCCCTTGGCGGGGAGGACCGAATCAGCCGAAGGCGCGCTTGATGAGGCTTTCGGTCGAGGGGTCGAATTCCTGCCCACCCTGGTCCGCCGCCTTGGCCATCTCCTTGCCCAGCTCGACGCCGAACTGGTCGAAGCTGTTGATGCCCAGCAGGACGCCGTTCACGAATACGCGGTGCTCGTAAAAGGCGATCAGCGCGCCCAGCGTGCGCGGGTCGAGCGTCTCCAGCAGGATGGTCGAGGATGGCCGATCGCCCGAATAGCTGCGCGCGGGGTCGTCGGTCTTCTTGCCCTTCATCAGCGCGGCTCCTTGCGCGAACGCATTGAGCAGCAGCTGGCGGTGATGGTCGTCGCTCAGCACGTCGCCGGGCTCGACCACCGCGATGAACTCGACGGGGACGAGGTGGGTGCCCTGGTGGAGCAACTGGAACACCGCGTGCTGCGCGTCGGTGCCGACCCCGCCCCAGGTGATCGCGGCGGTGGGCCGTCCGACCGGTTGGCCGTCGACGGTCACGCCCTTGCCGTTCGATTCCATCTCCAGCTGCTGGAGATAGGAGGGGAGGAGGCGCAGCCGCTCGTCATAGGCGAAGGGCGCACGCGTCTCGGCATGGCGGACCTGCGTATAATAGAGGTCGGCGAAGGCGGCGAGCGCGGGGGCGTTCTGCGCCAGATCGGTCAGGCGGAAATGGCGGTCCATCTCGGCCGCGCCTTCCAGCAGCTCCTCGAACGCGTCCCAGCCAAGGCCCAGCGCGGCGGGGAAGCCGATCGTCGACCAGAGCGAATAGCGCCCGCCGACCGATTCGGCGAAGGGCAGGATGCGGGTTTCGTCCACGCCCCATTCGACCGCCTTGTCTGGGTTGGCGGTCAGCGCGATGACGCGGCCATACGGGTCCTCGACCCCGTTCTCGGTCATCCATTGCAGTGCCGAGGTGGCGTTGAGCATCGTCTCGGTGGTGGTGAAGGTCTTGGACGCGACGACCAGCAGCGTGGCGGCGGGGTCGAAGCGCTTGAACACTTCCTCCAGCGCCATGCCATCGACGTTCGACACGATCGCCACGTCATAACGGTCGCTGTCGCGGCCCAGCGCGTCGACCAGCAGGTCGGGGCCGAGCGCCGAGCCGCCGATGCCGATATGCAGGACATGGCGAATCGGCCCCAGCGCCTCCGCCTCGATCGCATCGATCAGCGCGCGCATCCGCGCGTGCGAGGCGCGGGCGGTGGCGACGCTTTCGGGATTGCCCTCGCCGCGCTCGGCGGTGTGCTCGACCGCGCGGCCCTCGGTGACGTTGACCACCTCACCACCGAACAGCGCGTCGCGCTTCGCGGCCAGGTCGCTGGCCTTGGCGAGTTCGGCGAAGGTGGCGACCGCCTCCGGCGTCAGGTGCGTCTTCGACCAGTCGAAATGAATGCCCGCCACATCGAGGCTGAGCGAGGCCAGCCGGTCGGGGTCATTCGCGAAGAGATCGAGCAGCGGGGTCCGGGGAAGCGATTCGATCTTTGACCAGTCGGCAACCATGATGCCTTTTCCTTACCTAGCGTGCCTCTAAGGGCCTTCATCCAAGGCGTTAGACAAAGCCGGGCGACAAAGCCAAGCCCTGATTGCCCCGGCCCGCGCCCGGCGGGACTGACGGTGGGGCGCGGACGACAGCCGGAGCGCGGTCGCGCCGTCCCCTTTTGCCGTCTTCCCCGTCCGGCATTATTTGGCCAGCCGTCCATCCTCCAGCGCGGCCATATCGAACGGAAAGAGCAGGTCGGCATCGGGCAGGTCGACGTCGGCCGCGACATCGGGCGGCGCGATGCGGTGGAGGATGTGGCGGATGATCGCGATGCGCGCTTCCTTCTTGTCGTCGGCCCGCACGACATGCCACGGCGCGAAGGGGGTGTGGGTGCGGGTCAACATGATGTCACGCGCGGCCGAATACTCCGCCCATCTGGCCTGTGCGACCTTGTCCATGTCGGACACCTTCAGCGCCTTGAGCGGGTCGGTCCGCCGCGATTCCAGCCGGCTGGCCTGTTCCTTCTTCGAGATGTCGAGCCAGATCTTGACCAGCTTGATCCCGCTTTCGACCAGCATCCGTTCGAAATCGGGCGCGTCGCGCAGGAACGCTTCCTGTTCGACGGGCGTGGAAAAGCCCATCACCACCTCGACGCCCGCCCGGTTGTACCAGCTACGGTTGAAGATCACGATCTCGCCCGCCGCGGGCAGATGCGCGACATAGCGTTGGAAATACCATTGCGTCCGTTCGCGGTCGGACGGCTTGGGCAGCGCCACGACCCGGGTGGCACGGACCGACAGATGTTCGGTGATGCGCTTGATCGTGCCGTCCTTGCCCGCGCCGTCGCGGCCCTCCAGCACGATCACCACGCGCTGGGCCGCCTCTTCGTCCCGCTGGGTCATCGCGATCTGCGTGCGGACCAGCGCCAGTTGCAGGGATTCGAGTTCCTCTTGATAGCCTTTGCCCATGATCTGTCCTTTCGCTTGAGGCAAAGAACACCCGAAACGGCAAAAGTGGCAAGCGGCGAACGACCGGTGTAAGCGGACCCCATGCCCGCTACTCCCGCCTGGCCGCCGCAATCCACACCCCGCCTGTTCGTCGACCAGATGCTGGGGGAGGGGCCGATCCGTATCGATGGCCCGGCCGCGCATTATCTGGTGTCGGTGATGCGCACCAGGGTCGGCGATCCGGTCAAGCTGTTCGACGATCGCACCGGCGAATGGCTGGGCGTCGCGGCGGCGGTCGGCAAGCGCGACCTGACGCTGGACGTGACCGAGCGGCTGCGTGAGCGCGAGGCGGTTCCCGATCTCTGGCTTTGCGCCGCCCCGCTGAAGAAAGGCCGGGTCGACTGGCTGGCGGAAAAGGCGTGCGAGCTGGGCGTCGCGCGGCTGGTGCCGATGGTCACGCGCCGCACGGTCGTGGACAAGCCCAATACCGAGCGGTTGCGCGCGCATATGATCGAGGCGGCCGAGCAATGTGGCCGCACCGCCCTGCCGCAGGTGGCCGAGCCGGTGAAGCTGCCCGTGCTCCTGCGCGACTGGCCCGCCGGGCGCGCCCTGTTCTTCGCGGATGAAAATGGCGGCGTTCCGGCACTGGAGGCGATGCGGACGCATAAAGGTCCGGCAGCGATCCTGATCGGGCCGGAGGGCGGGTTCGACGCCGGCGAGCGCGAGGCGATCCGCGCGCATCCCGCGGCGATCGGCATCGGCCTGGGCCCGCGCATCCTGCGCGCCGATACGGCGGCGGCGGCGGCGGTGTCCCTGTGGATGGCGGCGGCGGGCGACTGGTGATGATTCACCCTATGGCGCGGACGCGCCCGCCCGCGTAAGGCGCGGTTCATGAGCACCAAGACCGCGAGCACCGCCAAGGGCGCCATCATCGAGTCGCGCGACCAGCTGATCGCGAGCTTCGCGAAGGGGGAGAAGCCCCGCGACCGCTGGCGGATCGGTACCGAGCATGAGAAGTTCGTCTATGCGCTGGGCGACCACCACGCCCCCTCCTATGACGAGGCTTCGGGCATCCGGGCGCTGCTCGGCGAGCTGGAGCAATATGGCTGGGCGCCGGTGCTGGAGGGCGGCAACGTCATCGCGCTGACCGGCGCGGACGGCTCGATCAGCCTGGAGCCGGCGGGGCAGTTCGAACTGTCCGGCGCGCCGCTCGACAATCTGCACCAGACCTGCGCCGAAACCGGCCGTCACCTGCAACAGGTGAAGGCGGCGGGCGACAAGCTGGGCCTGGGTTTCCTGGGGCTGGGCATGTGGCCGGACAAGACCCGGGCCGAACTGCCGGTCATGCCCAAGGGCCGCTATGCCATCATGCTGCGCCACATGCCGCGCGTCGGTACGCTGGGCCTCGACATGATGCTGCGCACCGCCACGATCCAGGTGAATCTGGATTACGCGTCCGAGGCCGACATGGCCAAGAAGTTCCGCGTCGGCCTGGCGTTGCAGCCGCTGGCGACCGCGCTGTTCGCCAATTCGCCCTTTACCGAGGGCAAGCCCAACGGGATGCTGTCCTTCCGCAGCCATATCTGGTCGGACACCGACCCCGCGCGCACCGGCATGCTGCCCTTCGTGTTCGAGGACGGGTTCGGCTATGAACGCTATGCCGACTATGCCCTCGATGTGCCGATGTACTTCGTCTACCGCGACGGCAAATATATCGACGCGGCGGGCCTGTCGTTCCGCGACTTCCTGAAGGGCGAATTGTCGGTCCTGCCGGGCGAGCGGCCGACGATCGAGGACTGGAACGACCATCTTTCGACCGCTTTCCCCGAGGTGCGGCTCAAGACCTTCCTGGAGATGCGCGGCGCGGACGGAGGGCCGTGGAGCCGCATCTGCGCGCTGCCCGCGCTGTGGGTCGGGCTGCTCTATGACGACGGCGCGCTGGAGGCGGCGTGGGACCTGGTCAAGGGCTGGTCGCTCGACGAGCGGCAGGCGCTGCGCGATTCGGTGCCGAAGCTGGCGCTCGACGCCCCGCTGCCCGGCGGCGGACGGCTGCGGGATATCGCGGGTGAGGTGCTGGACATCGCCCATGCGGGTCTGGCGGCGCGCGGCCGCCTGAACGGCGCGGGCGATAACGAGACCGGCTTCCTCGATCCGCTGCGCGAGATCGTCCGCGCGGGCAAGGTGCCCGCGGAAATGCTGCTGGAGCGCTATCGCGGCGCATGGGATGGCGAGATCGCGCGCGTCTATGGCGAGGCGAGCTTCTGACGGGATAAGGCCCGGCGACCTGCACCGCGTGGCCGAGTTGCGGTGGAGCACGGCCAGCGGCTAGAGCAGGCGGCATGATCCGCCTGTTCCATGTCAGCGACGTGCACTTCGGTGCCGAAGACCCCGCCGCACTCGCCTGGTTCGCCGAACGGGTGGCGGTGGAAAAGCCGCAGGCGGTCATCATGACCGGCGACCTGACCATGCGCGCGACCAAGCGCGAATTCCAGGCGGGCGGGGCGTGGTTGCAGTCGCTGGGCGTGCCGGTGACGCTGGAGGTCGGCAATCACGATATTCCCTATTACTGGGATCCATTTCGCCGCCTCTTCGCGCCCTACCAGCGCTATGCCGCGGTCGAGCGGATGATCGAACGGCCGCTCGACCTGCCCGGCGTCACGGTGGTGCCGCTCAACACCACGGCGCGCGCCCAGTGGCGCTGGAACTGGTCGAAGGGGCGGGTAAGCCCGGGCTCGCTCCGGCGCGCGCTCGCGCTGATCGAGGAAGCGCCCCGGGATCACCTCATCCTGGTCGCGGCGCATCACCCGCTGATCGAGGGGGGGACCAGGGGAACGGCGAAGACGCGGCGCGGCGATGTCGCGCTGACCCGATTGGCGGCGGCGGGGGCCCATGCGGTATTGACCGGCCATGTCCACGATCCCTTCGACGTGCCGGTGGAGCGCAATGGCCGGATCATCCGCATGGTCGGCGCGGGCACCCTGTCCAAGCGCACGCGCAAGACGCCGCCGACGTTCAACGAACTGCGGATCGAGGATGGCCGGTTCGAGACGCTGGTGCGGCAATTCGGGGAGGCCGTGCCGCAGGTCATCACCGAGGACAGCCGCGCCGGATAGGGCGGCGCGACGCCATCGCCGCCGCCGGGACCGGGATCACTTGGTGCCCACGTCCTCCAGCGGCGCGACGTCGACGCTGACCTCCATCTTCTGCGCGCCCGAGCCCAGCACCACACCGTCGACCGGCGCGATCTCGGCATAGTCGCGCCCGACCGCGACGATGATATGGTCGCCCGCCATCCAGATGCCATTGGTCGGATCGATCCCGACCCAGCCATGATCCGGCCCGCCCCAGATCAGCACCCAGGCATGGGTCGCGTCCGCCCCCACCAGGCGCGGCTGGCCCGGCGGCGGCAGGGTGCGGATATAGCCCGAGGCATAGGCCGCCGGGATGCCCGCCGCGCGCAGGCCGGTAATCATGATCTGCGCGAAATCCTGGCACACGCCGCGCCGCTGGCGAAAAGCCTCGGCCGGGGGCGTGTCGACCAGGGTGGCGGCCGGGTCGAAGGCGAATTCGCGCTGGATCCGGCTCGCCAGCGCGAAGCCCGCCTCCAGCACGCCGCGCCCGGGCGACAGGTCGGCGGCGCACCACTCCGCGATCGCCCGGTCGAGCGGGATCAGCGGCGAGGGGAAGATATAATTGGCGGGCCCCGCCGCCGACAGGTCGCGGCTGGCGCGCGCCAGCGCGGCGACCTCGCCCAGTGTCGGGTCGCCGGGGGCGGGGATCGGGATCGGCCGGTCGACCGTCATGCGCGCGCGGCTCTCGATGGTCAGGCTGCGCACCGGGCGGTCGACGACCAGCCGCGTGACATGCGCCAGCCCGGCCTCGGCCCGGGTCGCCTGGGTCCGGCCCACCGGCTCGACCAGCAATTCATAACGTTCCAGCGTCTGGCCCGGCCAGTCGATCGGCTTCAGCCGCAGGTTGCACCGCGCATATTTCACCTGTGCGCCGTAATCGAAGCGGGTGATGTGGCGGATGTCGTAGATCATGCCACCCTTCGTCATGCGAGCGTCAGCCCGCCGGCGCGCAGCGGTTCGGCCCCCTGCAGGAAATAGCGTCGCGCGATCGCCTCGGACAACAGGCCCAGCCGCCGTTCGACATCGCCCAGCATGTCGGCGTCGAGCGTGCGCGCATCCGCCGTCTCCACCGCGGCGCGGATCGCGATGGCCTGCGCCTGTTGCGGCTCGGCCATGGCGTCGTCGCTGAGCACCGGCAGGCGCGACAACTCATCGGCGATGCGGATCGTCTGATAGGCGAGGGCGCGCGGGTTGTTGGGGTCGAGCGCGACCAGATCGACCACCGCGACGCGGGCGAGGCCGGTGGGATAACGCTGGCGATAGCTGATCTGGCTGTTGGCGAGATCGAGCAGCGTGGACAAATCGTCGGCCGAGGCGCCCGCCATGCCGAACAGCCGCGTCGCCCGCGCCAGCGCGATGGCGCGCTCCACCCGGCGGCCCAGATCGTGGAAACGCCAGGCGGTGGTGCGCACCATATGTTCGGCCGACAGTCCGGCGATCGCGGCATAGCGGCGCTGGAGCGACCCGGCCCGGTCGAGCATCCCGGCATGGCTGGGGAAGGGGGCCTCCAGCAACCGCACCATGTCGGCGGACAGGCGGTCGCGCGCGCCCTCGCTGATCCCGCGCGTCAGCCGGTTGATCCGCGCGACCGAGTGCCAGCTTTCATCCTCCATGGCGGTGCGCGCGAACTGGGTGAGGGCGGCGCGGTCCAGGCTGTCGGGACGCGGGGCCGCGCCCGCGCCGGTGATCAGGCCGACCAGCCGCCCGACGGTCCGCGTGTCGAGCGCCGCGCCGCCATCGACATCGATCGAATTGCCCAGCATCACGCGGATCGCGGACAGCAACGCCTCGCCCCGCTCCAGATAGCGGCCCAGCCAATAGAAATTGTCCGCCACGCGGCTGGGCAGGGTGCCCGGATTGCGCCGGACATGGAGCGAATCGGTGGTGGTCAACAGCGAGACCGGGGCAACCGGCTCCGGCCCATGGACGCAGACATCGGCGGACCACAGGCCTTCGCCGATCATCGCGGCGGTGGCCTCTGGATGGTCGCCGATCCGGCCGAACCCGCCGGGCAGGACCGCCCACTGCCCCTCGCCATCGCGCGCGGCGAAGACGCGCAGGGTGAAGGGGCGCGGCTCCAGCCGATCGCCGATCACCACGGGCATGGTTGACAGGCGGACGATCTCCTGCCCGACATAATCCTGCGGCCGCCGCGCCATGTCCGCGAGCAGCGCGGTGCGCTCGGCGGGCGACAGGTCCGCGCCCGTACGGGCGCCCTGTGGCAGGCCCAGCGGGCGCGGACCGAAGGCGGGGGCGATCAGCAGTTCGTCCAGATGCCGCGCGACATGATCGGCCTGTGCGGCGCCACCACACCACCAAGTCGCGATATTGGGCAGCCGCAATCCCTCGCCCAGCAGCCTTTCGGCCAGACGCGGCAGGAAGGCGGAAAAGGCCGGGCTTTCCAACGCGCCCGCGCCCGGCGCATTGGCCAGCACCACCTGGCCTTCGATATAGGCGTCGATCAGGCCGGGCACGCCGATCTGTGAATGGCTGTCGAACGCCAGCGGGTCGAGCAGGCGCGGGTCGAGCCGCCGCCACAAGGCGTCGATCCGCTTCAGCCCCGCCACGGTGCGGACATAGACCTGCCCTTCGATCGCGGCGAGATCCGCGCCCTCGACCAGCAGCAGGCCCAGATAGCGCGCCAGATGCGCCTGTTCGGGATAGCTGGGGTTGAAGCGTCCCGGCGTCAGCAGGCCGATGCGCGGATCGCTGCGGCGGCACTGGGCGGCCAGCCCGGCGCGAAACGCCGCGAAGAAGGGGGCGTGACGCTGGACGTTCAGCCGCCCCTGCAATCCGCCCAGCGTCCGGCTGACCGCCAGCCGGTTCTCCAGCGCATAGCCCGCCCCGGCCGGGTTGCGCAGATGGTCGGCCAGCACGCGCCACGCGCCGTCCGGCCCGCGCGCCAGGTCGAAGGCGACGAAGCTCAGATGATGACCGCCCGTCGGCACCACCCCGGCCATCGGGCGCAGGAAATAGGGGCTGCCGGTCGCCAGCGCGGCGGGAACATGGCCGTCCGCCATCAATGTGCCGGGGCCGTAGAGATCGGCCAAGATCGTCTCGAGCAGTTCGGCGCGCTGGGTCACGCCCGCCGCGATCCCTGCCCATTCCCGCGTATCGATCAGCAGCGGGACCGGCGAGACCGGCCAGGGCCGCTCATCGGTCTCCCCGATGATGCGAAAACCGGTGCCGATATCGGCGGCGTGGCGCTGTACCCGTTCGCGCGCATGGGCCAGGTTGCTGGCGACGGCGGCCAGTTCCTCCAGCACCATGGTCCAGGCGGGGTCGGTCGAGCCCGCCAGCACGTCCGCGGGCGAGGCGGCGGCGCGATAGGCGGCGATCCAGGCGGCGGCCTGGGCGGGGCTGTCCTGGGCGGGGGCGACGCGGGGGTCCATGGGGGCGCGAAAATCACCGCATTGGCCCCCGGTTGCAACAGGCGATTGCAGGTGGCGGCCGGGGCCCCGGTGTCGCGGGGAGGAGAATTCCGCGATCCGGCGTTTCCGTTCGCGACATTGGTTTTCACGGCGGGCGGGCGTATGAACCGCCCATGGCTGACGATCCTTTTGCACTGTTCAATCTGTGGTATGCCGAAGCACGGCAGAGCGAATTGAACGATTCCAATGCGATGGCCCTTGCAACCGTCAGTGCCGCCGGCCAGCCTTCGGTGCGCATGGTCCTGTTGAAGGGGCATGATCCACGCGGTTTCGTGTTCTACACCAATCGCGAAAGCCGCAAGGCGCAGGATCTGGGGGAGGGGGCGAAGGTCGCCTTGCTCTTCCACTGGAAATCGCTGCGCCGCCAGATTCGCATCGAGGGGCCGGTGAGCCTGGTCTCCGACGCCGAATCGGATGCCTATTTCGCCAGCCGGCACCGCGATTCGCAACTCGGGGCCTGGGCATCGGACCAATCGCGCCCCCTCGACAGCCGCGCGACCTTCGAAGCGCGGTTCGAGGCGGTGCGCGCGCGGTTCGAGGGCGGGCCGGTGCCGCGTCCGCCGCATTGGGGCGGCTATCGCGTGACGCCCGAGCGGATCGAATTCTGGCTCGACCGCGAACATCGCCTGCACGAACGCCGGGTCTTCACCCGCATGGGCGACGGCGACTGGGACGAAGGACTGTTGTTTCCGTGACCCAGGACGAACGCAAGAAGGTGATACCGCTCGCCACGCGGGCGGCGCTGGCCAGCGTGGCCATGGCGCTGCTCCTGCTGGGGCTGAAGGGATTTGCCGCATGGCATACCGGATCGGTGGCGATGCTCGGGTCGCTGGCCGACACCGCGCTCGACCTGCTGGCCAGCCTGGTGACGCTATATGGCGTGCGGCTGGCGGCGACCCCGGCCGATCACGACCATCGTTTCGGCCATGGCAAGGCGGAGGCGCTGGCGGCCTTGTTCCAGGTGGCGCTCATCACCGCCTCGGCGGCGGGCATCGCGTGGCGCGCGGTGATGGCACTGGGTTCGGAAAACCCCACCACGGACGCCGAATTCGGGATCGGCGTGTCGGTCATCGCGATCCTCGCCACCATCGTCCTGCTCGCCTATCAGCGCAGCGTGATCCGGCGCACCGGATCGGTCGCGATCCTGGCCGACAATGTCCATTACCAGTCGGACGTCCTGCTCAACGGATCGGTCATCGTCGCGATGGTCCTGGACCAGTATCTGGGCTGGCACGGCGCGGACCCGATCTTCGGCATCGCCATCGCGCTCTGGCTCGCATGGGGCGCGTTCCAGGCGTCATCGACCGCGATCGACCAGTTGATGGACAAGGAATGGTCCGAAGACCAGCGCGCGGCGTTCCTCGACGTCGCGGCGCGCCAGCCGGGGCTGAAGGGCATTCACGACTTCCGCACCCGCCGCTCGGGCAGCCATGATTTCGCGCAATTCCACATGGAGGTGGCGCGCGACCTGACGGTGGCGCAGGCGCATGACATCGTCGAGGGCGTCGAGCGCACGTTGCGCAAGGTCTTTCCCAAGGTCGAGGTGCTGATCCATCTCGATCCCGAAGGCCATGTCGACACCGACAACCCGCTGATCGAGGCGGATGTCACGCCCCATTGGTTCGGCAAGAGGGTCTATTGATGCGTATCCCCTTCACCCAGGTCGATGCCTTTGCCGAGGCGGCGTTCGGCGGCAATCCGGCGGCGGTGATGCTGCTGCCCCGCTGGCTGGACGATGCGACCTTGCTCGCCATCGCGCAGGAGAACAACCTGTCCGAAACCGCCTTTCTGGTGGCGGCCGACGGGCAGGACGCGGATTTCGAGCTGCGCTGGTTCACGCCGGGGGACGAGGTGGAGATGTGCGGCCACGCCACGCTCGCCAGCGGCCATGTCGTGCTGTCATCGGACATGTCGCGCGAGCGGGTGCGGTTCGCGACCCGCCATGCCGGTGTGCTGGCGGTGGTGCGCGAGGGGCAGGGTTATAGCCTGTCCCTGCCGCCGCGCGCGCCCGATCCCGCGCCGTTGCCCGCGGTCGTGGCGGCGCTGGGCGTGGCGGGCGTGGTGGAGACGCTGCTTCATCCGGCGGGCTATGCCGTCGTGGTAGTGGAGGACGCTGCACGGGTGCGCGCCTGCGTGCCCGATTTCGCCGCGCTGGCCGCGGTGGGGCGCTATGTCGTCATCCTGACCGGGCCGGGGGATGCGGCGGACGACGCGGATGTGGTCAGCCGGGTCTTCGTGCCCGCCTTTGCGATCGACGAGGATCCGGTGACGGGCGCGGCGCATGCGGTGCTGACACCCTATTGGACCGCGCGGCTGGGCCGCGATTCGTTCGTCGCCGAACAGGCGAGTGCGCGCGGGGGGCGGCTGACCTGCCGCTGGGACGGCGCGCGCGTCCTGCTCGGCGGCGCTTGCGTGACGGTGATCGAGGGCAGCTTCCTGCTGGGATAATCGCGCCGAAACGGCCCGGCGCTGGGCGGGATACCGGGTCAGGAAGGCGTCGCCCGGCTGTCCCGCCGGGCGACATGGACATCAGACGTTGAAGCGGAACAGCATCACGTCGCCGTCCTGCACGACATATTCCTTGCCTTCCGCGCGGAGCTTGCCCGCATCGCGGGCGCCCGCTTCGCCCTTGAAGGCGATATAATCGGCGAAGGCGATGGTCTCGGCACGGATGAAGCCGCGTTCGAAATCGCTGTGGATCTCACCCGCCGCGTTCGGCGCCTTGGCCCCGCGATGGACGGTCCAGGCCCGCGCTTCCTTGGGCCCGACGGTGAAGAAGGTCAGGAGGTCGAGCAACGCATAGCCGGCGCGGATCACGCGGGCGAGGCCGGTTTCGGACAGGCCCAGCTCGGACAGGAACTCGCCGCGATCCTCGGTGGGCATGGTCGCGATCTCGGCTTCAATCGCGGCCGAGACGACGACCGCCTGGGCGCCTTCGGCGGCGGCCTTCTCGAATACCCTTTGCGAATGGGCGTTGCCGCTTGCGGCGTTCGCTTCCTCGACATTGCAGACATAGAGGACCGGCTTGGCGGTCAGCAGCTGCGCCTGGGCAAAGACGCGGGCTTCCTCTTCATCCTTGGGCACGGTCAGCCGCGCGGGCTTGCCGTCGCGCAGCAGGTCGAGCGCCTGGCCCAGGACGGCGGCGGCGATCTTGGCCTCCTTGTCGCCCTGCTGGCCTTTCTTCACGAAGGCGGGAACGCGCTTTTCCAGGCTCTCCAGATCGGCGAGCATCAATTCGGTCTCGACCGTCTCGGCATCGGCGATCGGGTCGACCTTGCCCTCGACATGGGTGACGTCGCCGTCCTCGAAGCAGCGCAGGACATGGACGATCGCGTCCACCTCGCGAATATTGCCCAGGAACTGGTTGCCCAGCCCTTCGCCCTTGGACGCGCCGCGCACCAGGCCCGCAATGTCGACAAAGGCGAGCTGGGTCTCGATGATCTTGGCCGACCCGCTGACCTCGGCAAGCTGGTACAGGCGCGGATCGGGAACCGCCACGTTGCCGACATTGGGCTCGATCGTGCAGAACGGGTAATTGGCCGCCTGCGCCGCCGCCGTTTCGGTCAGGGCGTTGAAAAGGGTGGACTTGCCGACATTCGGCAGGCCGACGATGCCGCAGCGGAAACCCATGCGTCGCTATTCCTGTGGAAAAGGGGAAAGCGCCCCTCTAGCGGCGAAGTGCGTTTTGCTCAACCAATGCCGCGTTGCAGCATGATGGCGGCGGCATAGCCCAGCAGCAATATTCCCATCGTCCCGGAAAAGCCCATCATGACCAGACCCATATGATGGAGCATCGGCGGATTGGCCCGCTGCGCCTTCTTGTTCCGGCGCAGACCCGACAGAAGGAAACTCGCCAACATGCCAAAGGTGAAAACCGCGAATTCGAGCATTGGGGAAAGGGTCCGGGATCAGAACGATGTTGGACGTGCGCCTTAGCCAAGACGGAATTGCCGCTCGACATCGCGTCGCCCAAACGCCTTCCCGCTGCGGCCGGCGGAAGGAACCATTCGCCTGGTCGCGCGTGCCGTCCGGGTCGTCGCGCGCGTTCCGAATGAATCAGCGATAGTTGAAGCTGACGCTGATCCGCTCGCCCTTGGCGCCATTGGGGACGACTTCATGGCGCAGCCAGCTTTCCCACAGCAGCACCGTGCCGGGCTGGGGCGCGACGGTTGCGAAGGTCGACAGGTCGTCCGGCGCATCCGGGCGGCGCGGCGGTGCGGCCATCAGCATCGGCAGGCGCGGATCCTCGAGCTTCAGCGCGCCCGCCCCCTTGGGCATGGCGACATACAGCGTGCCCGACACCACCGAATGCGGGTGGATATGGGCGGAATGATGCCCGCCGGGCTTCAGGACATTGACCCACAGGCTGTCCAGCTTCAGCTTGCGCCCGCCCAGATCGAAGGCGCATTCCTCGGCGAAGCGCGCGACATGGCGGTCGAGTTTCTTGCGCAGATCGGCGAAAACCGGGTCGCGGATCGGCAGGTCGTTGAGCGAGGCGTAGCTGGTATAGCCGCGATAGCCATGTTCCTTGGACCAGCGCCGCCCGGCGCGATCATCCTCGGCCAGTGCCCAGCAGCTCTGTTCGAGTTCGTCGAGCAGATCGCTGTCGTCGAGCTGGCCCTCGTAGAGCAGCGAGGCGAAGAGGCGACGGACGCTCATGCCGCATCCCCCAGCCGGAGCGCGACATCGTTGACGAAGCGGACATCGTCGCCATCGGCCAGCCAATGCGCCTCGGCCGCGACCGCGCCGAGCAGGTCGGACAACGGCTCTATCTCCGTCTTGGCATAGTTGCCGAGGACATAGCCGGTCACCCGGTCCTTGTGCCCCGGATGGCCGATGCCCAGCCGCACGCGGCGGAAATCCGGCCCCAGATGCTGGTCGATCGAGCGCAGGCCGTTATGCCCCGCCGTGCCGCCCCCGGTCTTCACCTTGACGCGGAAGGGCGCGATGTCGAGTTCGTCGTGAAAGACGGTCAGCGCTTCGACGCCCAGCTTGTAGAAGCGCAGCGCGTCGCCCACGCTGCGCCCGCTTTCGTTCATGAAGGTCGCGGGTTTCAGCAGCAGGATCTTCTGACCGCCGATCCGGCCTTCCTGGGTCCAGCCCTGGAATTGCTTCTTCACGGGGCCGAATTCGTGCACCTCGGCGATGGCGTCCACCGCCATGAAGCCGACATTGTGGCGGTGCATCGCATATTGCGGCCCCGGATTGCCCAACCCGGCCCAGACCTGCATGAGAATGTCCTTTTTCGTGATCGCGACCGCCCCTAGCATCGGCCGAGCCCAACGCAAAAGAGGGGGCGAAGATGCGTAGGGCGCGGGGCTGGTGATCCGCGCGACGGAGGTCGTCCGGGCCGGGCGGATATGGTTCGGCGTCTCGCGCCCCGTCAGGCGGGGGATCGGCGCGCGGCGGCGGTCAGCGTGTCGATCGCGCGCCGGGTGGCCCGGATATAGCTCTGGTCCGAATAGCGGTGGGTGCCGACGAAATGGATGAAGCGCGCATCGTCCGATGCGGGCTGGAGCCAGTAATTATAATAGCGGGCATAGGGCAGGAGGCGGCTGCCCGGCTCGTTGGCGAGCAGAAAATTGGATGTCACCTGCTCGCTGCCCCAACGCCACCAGACCGGCTGGCCGACCAGGTGTTCGGCATGGCGGGAGAAGGTCGTCGCCTCGGCACGGTCGCCAGGTCCCCCACGCGCAAAGCCCGCAAAGCCGGAGGAGGCACGGACGTAGCGGTGACGCGCGGCGTCCGGATAATCGCCATAGCGCGATTCGATCAGTGCCTGCATATGGGCGGGCGCGGGGATCGGGCCGCCGGGATATTTCCATGCGACGAAATCGGGCAGGCTCTGAATGCCGACCGCCTCGCTCGCCGGATCGCCGAGCAGGATGAAATTGCGGTTGGCGGCGATCGCGGCGCGGATCTCGGGCACGTCGCCGATCGTCACCGTGTCCGAGTCGAGCTGGATCACATAATCCCGCGCCCGCCGGTCGAGCAGCATCAACAGCCTTTCCCAGGTCCCGCCCCGGGGGCAGGCGCCGGTGTCGAGCGTGGCGATCGGGACGATCTCCGGCGATCCGCAATGGTGGTCCAGGATTGCCCTGTCCGCCGCGGTCAGCGTGCCGTCGTCGATCAGGACGATGCGCCCCATGCCAAGGTGATGATGAAAGGATTTTATCGCCACCAGATAGGGCAGCAGAACACGGCTGCCGATCATCGACAGCAGCACCACCCCGTCCTGCCGGGCCATGATCGGCGGCGTGTCGAGGATGCGTCGCGCTTCGCGCAGGTGCTGTCGCATCCGGATGCCGCTTAGGAGCCGGTCCGCGATCCGCTTGGCGGGGGCGCAGACGAGGCGTTGCAGGCGAGCGGGCGGCGTCATCCGCCTGTCTTGGGGGAGGGGGCGTTTGGCGGCAAGCCCGGATCGAGGGCTTGGCTGCCCATAACGATACGCTCAGATCAGCCCTTGGGCGCGCAGGCTGACATGGCCCGAGGTGCCGATGATGATATGATCGTGCACCGTGATGCCCAGCCGCTTGCCCGCCTCGGCGATGGCGCGCGTCACCTCGATATCGGCGCGGCTGGGTGAGGGGTCGCCGCTGGGGTGATTGTGGACGAGGATCAGCGCGGCCGAGCCAAAGTCGATCGCGCGCCGGATGACCTCGCGGACATAGACGGGCGCCTGGTCGATCGAACCCTGTCCCATCAATTCGTCGCGGATGAGCATATTGCGGGTATTCAGATGCAGCACCCGCACCCGTTCGACGCCGTGATGCGCCATGTCGGCATGCAGATAGTCGAGCAGCGCCTGCCAGTTGGACAGGACCGGGCGGCGGGCCGCTTCCGCCTGCACCAGCCGCAGGGCACAGGCCTGCGCGATCTTGATCGCCGCCGCCGCCGTCTCGCCCACGCCATCGATGCGTTGCAGCGAGACCGGATCGGCGGTCAGCACGCCACCGATATCGGAAAACTCGCGCAGCAGCGCCTTGGCGATCGGCTTGGTGTCGCGCCGGGGGATCGCGGTGGTCAGCAGGAATTCGAGCAGTTCGTGATCGAGCAACAGGCCACCGTCCAGCAATCGCCCGCGCAGCCGCGCGCGATGTCCGGCATTGTCCTCCGCCCGTCTTTCGCGATCCCGGTCGTCGTTCGTGCCCGCGCTCATGTCCTATCCCCCGTCAGGGCCCATCCCCCATCAGGCCTGTCCCCCGTCTGGACAGCATAAAGCGGGGCGGGGGAACTGTCGCCGGGCTTCGTGCGATTGCCTCGCGCCGTACGGGACGGCTATGACGCGATGGAAATATGGGGAGTGGAACCTGGGTGGAGGGCGTGGACGAACAAGTCAAAACGCCCCTGCGTCCTGTCCGGCGATTCCGCCATTTGCAGATCGTCCTGATTGGCGTCGTGCTGATCCTGTTCCTCGCGCTGGTCGGGCTGTGGGTCGCGCGCAAGCCGCTGGCCAGCGATGTCATCCACCGCGAACTGGCGCGGCGCGGGGTGCCCGCGCGTTATCAGGTCGCCGATCTGGGCTTTGGCCGGCAACGGTTGACGAATGTGGTCATCGGCGATCCCCGCGCACCCGATTTGGTCGCAGACTGGCTGGAGACGCGGACGCGATTGACGCTGTCGGGGCCGGCCGTCACCGGAATTCGTGCGGGCAAGGTCCGGCTGCGCGCGCGGCTGGTCGGGGGGCAGCTGAGGCTGGGCGCGCTCGACCGGCTGATGCCTCCCTCTTCGGGCAAGCCCTTCGCCCTGCCCCGGCTGAACGTCGACATCGCCGATGGCGGCATTCATCTCGACACGCCGAACGGGATGGTGGGGATCAGCCTGTCGGGCGCGGGACGGCTGAATGACGGTTTCGCCGGGCGGCTGGGGCTGGTCGCCCCGCAACTCGCGCAGGGCGATTGCGTTGCGCGCGGGGTCGCCGCGCCGATGCGGGTGCGGATCGTGCGCGAACGGCCGACATTGACCGGGCCGGTCCGGGTGGCGGGGCTGCGTTGCGGCGGGGTGGCGCTTGGCCATGTCGCCGCCCGGCTCGACCTGACGCTGGGCGCTGCGCTCGATCGCTGGGAAGGACGGGCGACGCTTGACGACGGCGCGATCCGCCACAGCCTGGTGCAGGTCGGCGCGACCCGGGGCGAGGTCGAATTCTCTGGGAATGCCCGCGCCACGCAGGGCCGCCTGCGATTGACCGCGTTGCAGGTCGCCGCGCGGCAGGGACAGGCGGAGCGGCTGGCGGTCCAGGGGCGCTATCTGATCGGCCCGGCGCTGCGCTTCGACGGACAGATGCGGGTAGGGGGCGGTCGATTGTCTGCCCCCCTGGCGGCGCGCCTCAAGGGCTGGTCGGCCTCGGCGGCGGGGATGCCGGTTGCCCCGGTCGCGCGCCGGATCGAGGCGGCGGTGACACGGGCGGGGCAGCGATTCGTCGCCGAAATGGATATCGCGGTCGATCGTGAGACCATGGCACGGGGCGGTGGCGTGACGATCCGCGTGCCCCGGCTGGCCATGGCGTCGGCCAGCGGCGGGCGGCTGGCGCTGGCGGGCGGATCGGGGCTGGTGCGCGATGCGCGCGGCATCCGGCTCGACACGCAGATCGCGTCGCAGGGCGGGGACCTTCCCCATATCCGCGCGACATTGCGCCAGGACGGGCCGGGCAAGCCGATGCGCGGGACCGCCGATATGGCGCGCTATAACGCGGATGGCGCCAGTCTCGCGCTCGACCAGCTCGTCTTCCAGGCGGGGGCGAGTGGCGAGACACAGGTCACGACCCGCCTGTCGCTGTCGGGGCCGATCGGTGGCGGGCGGGTCGACGGGCTGGTCCTGCCCGTCGCGGCGCGCTGGAATGGCGGGCGGCAATGGCGGATCAATCCCACCTGCCAGCCGCTGGCCATCGCGCGGCTGGCGATTTCGGGCCTGCGCCTCGACCGGGTGGCGACCACGCTCTGTCCGCTCGACGGGGCGCTGGTGCGGATCGATGGCCCGCGGATCGGCGGTGCCGTGCAACTGGGCGCGACCCGATTGTCGGGCCGGATCGGCAGCAGCCCGCTGACGCTGTCGGCGGCGGCGACACGCTTTACGCTGGCCGATCGGCGCTTTGCCCTGACCGGCGTCGAAAGCCGGATCGGCCATCCCGAAGCACCGACCCGGATCGATGCCCGGACGCTGATCGGACAGGTCACCGCCGAAGGGTTGAAGGGCCAGTTCAGCGGCGGCGGCGGGCAGGTGGGGCAGGTGCCTCTGCTGCTCGACCAAGCCGAGGGGGACTGGCAATTGGCCAGAGGCATATTGGCGCTGAACGGCGCGCTGCGGGTCAGCGATGCCCGGGCGGACTCGCCGCGTTTCCTGCCGATGGCCGCGCGCAATGTCGGCATGACCCTGGTAAACAGCCAGATTCATGCGACCGGCGCGCTGTTCGAACCGACGAAGAATGGGAAGGTCGCCGATCTGGTCATCGACCATGCGCTGGACAAGGGCGCGGGTTCGGCGGAACTGGCCGTGCCCGGCATTGCCTTTTCCAAGAATTTCCAGCCCGAATTGCTGACTCCGGTCACCTTCGGCGTGATCGCCGACGTGCAGGGGACGGTGTCCGGGCGCGGGCGGATCGACTGGGATGCGCAGGGCGTGCGCTCGACCGGCCGCTTCAGGACCGACGGGGTCGACCTGGCCGCCGCGTCGGGCCCGGTGACCGGGATCGCGGGCACGATCAATTTCACCGATCTGCTGGCGCTGGAAAGCGCACCGCATCAGGAGGTGACGATCCGCACCTTCAATCCGGGCATTCAGGTGACGAACGGCATCGTCCATTATCAGACTTTGTCGGGCACGCGGGTCCGGGTTGAGGATGGACGCTGGCCGTTTGCGGACGGCGAATTGACGCTTGCCCCGACCCTGCTCGACTTTTCGCAGCCGGTGGAGCGCCGCATGACCTTCCGCGTGAAGGGGGCGGCGGCGGACCAGTTCCTGATGCAGTTCGATTTCCAGAATCTCAACGCCACGGGTGTCTTCGACGGTACCTTGCCGATCGTCTTTGATGAACGCGGTGGCCGGATCGAAGGCGGCCAGCTGGTCGTCCGCAACGGTGGCGGCAGTATCGCCTATCTGGGTGAGATCAGTCAGAAAAATCTGGGTTTCTGGGGTAATCTGGCATTTGGTGCGCTGCGGTCGCTCAACTATCGCAGCCTGCAGATCGACATGAACGGGCCGCTGGCGGGCGAGATGATCACCGATGTGCGCTTCGCCGGGATCAGCCAGGGCAAGGGGGCGACCTCGAACTACATCATCCGGCGGCTGCAAAAGCTGCCCTTCGTGTTCAACGTGCGGATCAAGGCGCCCTTCCGTGGCCTCATCGATTCGGCGCAGTCCTTCTATGATCCGCGACGCCTGATCCAGCGCAACCTGCCCGCGCTGCTGGACGAGCAGAACAAGCGGGCCGCGCCTCCCGCCGCGCCCTCCTCCACGACCCCGTCCCCAACGCCCATTCCGGCCGGGCAGCCCCCCATTCAGCACAGCGCAAGCGAGACCGTGCCATGACCGTAACAGGATTGAAATTGCTCGACAGGATGCCGATCTTGGGTGTGACACGATGGATGCCGGTCGCGCTGGTCATGGCAAGCGGCGGATGCGTGAACATCTCCGCGCCGGACAAGCCGATCGAGATCAATCTGAACATCAATGTGACGCAGGAAGTGGTATATCGCCTGGATGGCGACGCGAAATCGCTGATCCAGCAGAATCCGGGGATATTCTGATGATGAAGACGAAGGTGATGATGGCGGCGCTGGGCGCGATGATGCTGGCCGGCGTATCGGGCGTGGCGATGGCGCAGCGCGATCCGGCCTATGCCGCCGCGCGCGCCGCCGGCCAGGTGGGCGAGCAGCCCGATGGCTATCTGGGCATCGTGGGCAGCGCCACCCCCGAATTGCGCGCGCTGGTCAACAACATCAACATCCAGCGCAAGGCCGCCTATACCCAGAAGGCGCAGGCCAGCGGCGCGACCGTCGAACAGATGGCGTTCACCAGCGGCTGCAACCTGATCGCGCAGACGGCGGCGGGCGAGAAATACCGGTCGCCCGAAGGGGCCTGGAAGACGCGTACCGGCGCGCCGCCGGAGCGTCCGTCGTCCTGCGTGTAACGCGCGATCTGCCCGTCCCGCCCTGCCTGCATGCCACGCAGGGCGGGACGGTCGCCCAGGCTATCCCGTCCATGGGCGCGGCCGGAACGGCGCATCCTGTCGCGTCCCGGTCACAAGGCTTCACACATCTGTCACAAGCGGCGCCCCAAAAGGTTGACTTGGGGGGAGGGGCTTTCTAAACGGGCCTCGCCTTGGCGGGGTCGCTCGCCGTTCGCGCGCATTCTCCCCTTCGGTGACGAAAACAGGTGAGGGTGGCTGCGTGGCGGAGAAGGAACCCGGACAGGACTTTGGCGATGCGGACGATCCACGTCTGGCCGCGCTGGATCAGCGACTGGCCCAGGCACGGGCCAGTGAAGCGTCGCGGCAGGGGGTGAAGGTGGAGGCCGACAGGGGGTATTCCCAGGGCAACCGCGTTATCTCCGCGCTGATCGGAAGTCTTGTCGGAAGTGCGTTGATCGGCTGGCTTTTTGACCGCTGGTTCGGCACCGCGCCCTGGGCCCTGATCGTGATGCTGTTCCTGGGGATCGGCGTGGCGTTCAGGCAGATCATTCGGATTTCTGGCGAACGCCCGGAGTAACCGGGCGTTCGTCATATGTGGGAACGAAGCAGCGTGGCGGCAGAATCGGGCGGCAAGATTGATCCGATGCACCAGTTCCTGATCGAGCCGGTGCTCGGTCAGCACTGGGTGGTCGGCGGCTACGACCTTTCCTTCACCAATTCCGCCTTGTGGATGGTGGTGACGCTGGTCGCGCTGTGGATCTTCATGATCGGCGGCATGAAGCGGGACCTGGTGCCCGGCCGCTGGCAGGCGGCGGTGGAAGGCTTCACCGGTTTCGTCAATACGATGCTGACCTCGAATATCGGGCCGGAGGGCAAGCGCTTCCTGCCCTATGTCTTCTCGCTGTTCATGTTCATCCTGTTCGCCAACGTGCTGGGCCTGCTGCCCTTCGGCGTGGTGCCGGGTGTCCATCCCTTTACCGTGACCAGCCACCTGACCGTGACCGGCGTGCTCGCCGTGATCTCGTTCGCGATCGTGCTGGTCGTCGGCTTCGGCCGCCACGGCTTCCACTTCTTCGCGCTGTTCGTGCCGCACGGCACGCCCAAGCTGATGATTCCGCTGATCTTCGTGGTCGAGCTGATGAGCTTCCTGGTGCGCCCCTTCTCGCTCGGCCTGCGACTGTTCGTCGCGATGACCGCGGGGCACATCCTGCTGAAGGTTCTCGCCGCCTTCGTCATCAACGGCATCAACATGGGCCCCGGCTATGCCGCGCTCATCACGCTGCCGAGCTTCCTGCTGATGATCGGCATCACCCTTCTCGAACTGCTGGTCGCCGCGATCCAGGCCTATGTCTTTGCGCTGCTGACCTCGGTCTATCTCAACGACGCGGTGAACCTGCACTGATCCGGGATGCCGGATCGGGCGGGCGCATCCGCGCCGCCGATTGAACAACCAACGACCCTTTTGAACTGGAGTGATTGAAATGGACGCAGAAGCCGCGAAGCTGATCGGTGCCGGTCTGGCCGCTATCGGCATGGGCATTGCCTCGCTCGGCGTGGGCAACGTGTTCGCCAGCTTCCTCGAAGGCGCGCTGCGCAATCCGGGTGCGGCGGACAGCCAGCAGGGCCGCCTCTTCATCGGTTTCGCCGGTGCCGAGCTTCTGGGCCTGCTCGCCTTCGTGACGATGATCATCCTGGTGTTCGTCGCCTAATCATTCGGATCGGCCGGGCGGTCCTGTGCCGCCCGGTTGATATGGCAACGAGGACTCCATGCCCCAGATAGCGCAGATCAGCGCGACCTATGCGTCGCAGATCTTCTGGCTCCTGATTACGTTCGGCCTGCTGTATTTCGTGGTCGGCCGTGGGATGGTGCCCAGGATTCAGGCGACCGTCGACGCTCGTGAAGCCCGGATCACCAGTGATCTGGCGGCGGCGGAAGCCGCGCGTGCCGAGGCCGATCGGGTCGAGGCGGCATGGCGGGCCGAGATGGATGCGGCGCGTGCCGCGGCCATGGCGGAAACCAACGCCGCCAAGGCGCGGGCCGCCCATGCGTTCGAGGCGCAGGTCAAGGCGGCGGATGCCGATCTGGCCGAGCGGCTCGGCCATCATGACCTTGCGATCGCCAATGCCAAGGCCGAGGCGATGGCCAATCTTCAGAGCGTGGCGGCCGAGGCCGCGCGCGATCTCGTCGCCAAGCTGTCCGGGGTCCAGTTGGATCAGGACGCGGCGGCCGACGCGGTGCGAAAGGTGAGCGCGCATGGCTAATCATTCCGCAAGCGGCGCGCTGGACAATGGCGATGCGCTGGTCGCGCAGAACCTGGCCGATGCGGCGTCGGCCGAAGGCATGGCGCAGCGACCGGGCCATCATGGTGTCGGTTCGACCGCCAATACGGCCGTTCCCGCCGAGCCCGGGCATCATGTCGATCCGACCGCCTTTGGTTTCGACTCGACCGGCTGGGTGGCGCTCGCCGCGCTGGTCGTTCTGGTCGGGATGCTGGTGAAGAAAGTGCCTGCGATGGTCGGTCGCTCGCTCGACCAGAAGATCGCCGGTATCCGCGCCCAACTCGACGAAGCGACCAAGCTGCGTGGCGAGGCCGAGGCGCTGAAGGCCGAATATCAAGCCAAGGCGAAGGCGGCGCATGCCGATGCCGAGGCGATGCGCGCCCAGGCGCAGCATGAGGCGGCGCAACTGCTCAGCAAGGCCAAGGCGGATGCCGAGGCGCTGATGGAGCGTCGCGCCAAGATGGCCGAGGACAAGATCGCGGCCGCCGAGCGCACTGCGCTGGCCGAGGTCCGCGCCCGTGCTGCCGAGGCCGCTGCCCGCGCCGCCGGTGCGCTGATCGCCGAGCATCATTCGGCGGAGGCCGACCGGGCGATGATCGATCGTTCGATCGCGGGGCTTGGCCGACCGAACTGATCGGCCCCGGCTGAACCGGATACAGGACCGCGCTTCGGATCACCGAGGCGCGGTTCGGTTTTTTCGGACGCCCGTGCATATATCGGGCCCGATCTGCGTTGGGCCTGGGCAAGGGCGATGCGGCGGTCACCCTTTCCTGCGCAAGGGGAAGGATACGGGCATCGCCCTTGGCGGCGGAGCATCCGACCGCGAACAAGGGCCGTTCCCGGCCCGCAACCCTGACCGCTGGCCGGGGTGTCGCAGACATAACCCCACGCAGGCTGGGGCCGCATCGCCGTCTCTTTCGGGTTTCCGGCGACGATGCCCATATCCCCGAGCCCGTGACAGAGGAGACGCTCCGATGGCATGGGTCATTCTGGGCATTGCCGTGATCACCGAGATTTGCTGGGCGCTCAGCCTGAAATGGGCCGCGACCCTCGCCACCTGGCAGGCGTCCAGCGTGCCGATCATCCTGAGCTTTGTGAATATGGGTCTGCTGGCGCTGGCGATGCGCGGCCTTCCGGCCGGGACCGCCTATGCGGTGTGGACCGGACTGGGCGCGGTCGGCGTGGTGATCGGCGGCGCGGTCCTGTTCGGCGACAGGATCGCGCCGATCCAGGCGGGCTTCATGGCGCTGACCGTGATCGGCGTGATGGGCACCAAGCTGTTTGCCCAGGGCTGATCGGGACAGGCCGATTCAACAGGCGCGCGGGGTGGCGATTCGCCCCCCGCAACCCTAAATCCACCGCGATGTCCGAGCCTCCCGTCGATCGTTTCAACGAAGAGAAATCCACCTTCACGTTGCGCGGCGCGGATGCGCCCGATCTGAAAGCCGGGGTGGCCGCGATCCGCAACGTGCTGGCGACCTTGCCCTTGCGGCCCGGCGTCTACCGGATGCAGGACGCGCGCGGCGATGTGCTTTATGTCGGCAAGGCGCGCGCGCTGAGGAATCGCGTCGCCAATTACACCCAGGTCGATCGCCTTCCCAAGCGGCTCCAGCGCATGGTCGCGCAGACCCGCTCGATGACCATCGTCACGACCAACAACGAGGCCGAGGCGCTGCTGCTCGAGGCGCAGCTCATCAAGCGCTATCGTCCCGCGTTCAACGTGCTGTTGCGCGACGACAAGAGCTTTCCCTTCATCCTGCTGCGCGCCGATCACGCCTTTCCGCGCATCCAGAAGCATCGCGGCGCGCGGCGGTCGGTCGGCCATTATTACGGTCCGTTCGCCAGTGCGGGCAGCGTCAACAACACGCTGAACGCGCTGCAAAAGCTGTTCCTGCTCCGGTCCTGCACCGACAGTTTCTTCAAGACGCGCGACCGGCCGTGCCTGCTCTACCAGATCAAGCGCTGTTCCGCCCCCTGTGTCGGCCGGATCGACGAGGCGGGCTATGCCGAGCTGGTCGCCGACGCCAAGAGCTTCCTGGCGGGCAAGTCGACCCAGGTCCAGGCCAAGCTCGGCACCCAGATGCAGGCGGCGGCCGAGGCGATGGATTTCGAACTCGCCGCGATCCTGCGCGATCGACTGAAGGCCCTGACCTTCATCCAGGGGGCGCAGGCGATCAACGCCGAGGGCGTGGGCGATGCCGACATCTTCGCGCTGGCATGCCGCGAGGGGGTGATGGGCATCCAGGCCTTCTTCATTCGCGGCGGCCAGAATTGGGGGCATCGCAGCTTCTTCCCCGCGCATACGACCGACGTGCCCGAGGAAGAGGTGCTGACCAGCTTTCTCAGCCAGTTTTACGAGGATGTGCCGCCGGCCAGGTCGATCCTGCTTGACCGCGAACTGTCCGAAGGCGCGTTGCTGGCCGAGGCGCTAGGCGAACGGGCGGGCTATAAGGTGCAGCTCTCGGTGCCGCAGCGCGGCGATCGCCGCCGCCTGATGGACCAGGCGAAGCGCAATGCGGTCGAGGCGCTCGACCGGCGACTGGCCGAATCGACGACGCAGGCGAAATTGCTGCGCGAACTGGCGGACTTTTTCGACCTGTCCGACCCGCCGCAGCGGATCGAGGTGTACGACAACAGCCATATCCAGGGCAGCAATGCTCTGGGCGCGATGGTGGTCGCGGGGCCGGAAGGATTCCAGAAGGGCCAGTATCGCAAGTTCAACATCAAGGGCAATGAGGCGGCGACCAACGACGATTTCGGCATGATGCGCGAGGTCTTCCGCCGCCGCTTCGCGCGCCAGCTGGAGGAGAATCCCGACCGTGACGATGCGACCTGGCCCGATCTGGTCCTGATCGACGGCGGGCGCGGCCAGCTCGGCGCGGCGATGGCGGTGCTGGAGGATCTGGGGATCGAGGATGTCTGTCTGGTCGGCGTTGCCAAGGGGCCGCATCACGGCCGCGAGGGGCGCGAGGTCTTCCACATGATGGATGGCAGCGAACGGATGCTGCCGGTCAACGCGCCGCTGCTCTTCTACCTCCAGCGCCTGCGCGACGAGGTCCACCGTTTCGTGATCGGCGCGCACCGCGACAAGCGCGCCAAGGCGATGGGCGCGAGTCCGCTGGACGAAGTGCCCGGCATCGGCCCCGCGCGCAAAAAGGCGCTGCTGATGCACTTCGGGACGGGGCGGGCGGTCCGTAATGCGAGCCTGGAGGATTTGCGGAAAGCGCCGGGCGTGAGCCAGGCGGTGGCGCAGCAGGTGTACGACTTTTACCATAGCCGGTGAGGCGTAGCCCTTGAAGCCCGCTATTTCTCACAGTCTTGTCCAGTTGCAGCTGTCGGCGTGATCGGGGGCGAGGATGTCCGCTCCGCGCGCCATCAAGCTGGTTTGACAACCTCGGCATTGGCGATCACGGCAACAATTTATTGATAGTCGTTAGCAATAGCAGTAGAGCGCGGTCCAATTGAATAGGGGAACCCGCACTCATGAAGCCCATCATCCTCGCCGGGGCCGCGCTTGCCGCCCTGGCTGCGGCATCCGCCCATGCCGCCGCGATCAACGATCTCGACCGTCGCACCCCAGCGGAGATCGCCGCGGACAATGCGAGAGAAATCCTGGTCAAGGGCCGCCGCGATCAGGCGTTTGCCGGCACCAAGACCGAAACGCCGCTGATCGAGGTGCCGCAGCCGCTCACCGTCATCCCCGACGACGTCTATCTGGCACAGGGCGCGATCAATATTGCCGATACGGTCCGCTATGCCGCCGGCGTCAATTCCGACGCTTATGGCCGCGACACGCGTGTCGACAGCTTCACCATCCGCGGGGTCAATGCGCTGCAGTTTCGCGACGGAATGCGCGACATCTTCAGCTATTATGCCAGCATCACGTCGGACCCCTATAATTTCTCACGGGTGGAAGTGGTGCGCGGCCCCGCCTCGGTCCTGTTCGGTCAGGGATCGATCGGCGGCATCGTCAACCTCGTGTCGAAGACGCCGCTATTCACCAACAGCGCGGACATGAGCCTCGTCTATGGCAGCTATAACCGCAAGGAAGTGCTGGCCGACGTCAACGGTACGCTGGGCGAAACGCTCGCCGCACGGGTCGTCGCGCGGGTGCGCGATGCCGATACCTATGTCGACCACGTCCCCGACGACCGGGTGATGTTGGCACCGTCCGTCACCTGGCGGCCGGGCGCGAGCACCGACGTGACCTTGCTCGGTCTCTACCAGGACGACCGGACCGGCTCGACATCGAACTTCCTACCGATCATCGGCACACTGCGGGACAATCCGGGCAATCCGCGCCTGCCGCGCTATTTGTTCGTCGGCAAGCCGGGCTATGATCGCTATGATGGGCGGCTGCTCCAGGGCTCGGGGATCTTCAACCACCGGTTCACCGACGATCTGAAGATCAGCCTGAAGGTGCGCTACATCGACAGCGACCTCGACTATTTCACCCATTATCCTGACAGTTATCGCAATCCCACCACACCCTATGTGCCGGGCAGCAACGGTCGCAATATCGGCCTTTATGCCCAGGCCTCGCGCGCGCATCTCGACGTCTTCTCCACGGACAACAATATCCAGTGGCGCTTCAACACCGGCGCGGCGGTGGAGCATATGCTGCTCGCGGGCGTCGACTATAGCTGGAACCAGGTCCGCAAGAGCGACAATTACGGCTATCAGGTCATCGACCTCTACGACATCGACTATGGCTCGATCGTCGAGCCGCCGCTGACCGAGCCGTTCACCCGCAACACGCAGAAACAACTTGGCCTTTATGTCCAGGACCAGATCCGGCTGTGGGACCGCGTCTCGGTGGTGCTGGGCGCTCGGCGTGACCGGGTGCGCGGGTCCAGTCTGGACACCAAGACCGGCACGACAAGTTACACCACCGACACCGCCACCACCTTCCGCGCGGGCATCATCGGCGAGGTCGGGGCCGGGCTGTCCCCCTTCTTCAGCTATACCGAGAGCTTCCAGCCGGTTGCCGGTCGGACCACCGCCGGCACTCCCTTCCGCCCACAGACCGGCAAGCAGTTCGAAGGCGGCGTGAAGTGGCAGCCCGACCGCGCGACGCTTGTTACCCTTACCGGCTTTCACATCAAGGAACGGAACCGTCCCGTCCCCGACCCCCGAAACCCGCTCGGCCAGATCCAGGCGGGCGAGCTGACCACCAAGGGCTTCGAGTTGGAGGCGACGCGCACCCTGCCCGGCGATTATGACCTGTCACTCGCCTATGGTTTCAACGACGTGGACGGCGACACGGGCGAGATCGGCTATCTGTCGCGTCATACGGCCTCGGCCTGGGGGACGAAGACGTTTCAGGGCGCCTGGGCGACGCTGCGGCTGGGGGCGGGCGTGCGCTATCTCGGGGAGCAGGTGTCGGGCAATGCCGCCTGGACGATCGTCACCCCGGCGCGCACCATGGTGGACGCGCTGCTGGAGCTGGAGCGCGACCGCTGGCGGCTTCGCCTCAACGCCACCAACCTTCTCGACAACCGCGCCTATGCCTCCTGTCTCGCGCGTGGCGATTGCTTCGTGTCGGCGCCCCGCAACGTGATGCTGTCGCTGGGCTACCGATTGTAAGGGAGGCGAGGGGCGGGGCGGTTCCGGCCCGTTGCACGCTGCGGCCATCTCGCCAAAGATGGCGTCCCTCCCCATTCCCCCCTACATCCGCTCCCATGCACCGGGTCGCCCCCGCCCTCATCCTGTCGGTCCGGCCGCATGGCGAGCATGGGGCGATCGTGCGGGCCCTGACCCGCGAGGACGGGGTGCAGCCGGGCTATGTCCGGGGCGGGCGGTCGCGGGCGCTGCGGCCGGTGCTGCAACCGGGCAACGGGATCATCGGCGAGTGGCGGGCGCGGACGGCGGAGCAGCTTGCCGCGCTCACCGTCGAGCCGGGGCATAGCCGCGCGGGGCTCCATGGCGAGCCCCTGGCCGCCGCCGGGATCGAATGGCTCTGCGCGCTGACCGCCGCCGCGCTGCCGGAGGAACAGCCCTATGCGCCGCTATACGATGCGCTCGACGCGGTGCTGACCGCGATCGAATCGGCGCCATCGGCGCGGGGCTGGGCGGGAGCGCTGGTGCGCTATGAGTTGCTGCTGCTGGGACAATTGGGATTCGGCCTCGACCTGGAACGGTGCACGGTGACCGGCGAGACGGTCGACCTCGCCTTTGTCAGCCCCAGGAGCGGCGCGGCGGTGTCGGCGCGGGCAGCCCTTGGCTATGAGGCGAAGCTGTTTCCCTTGCCCGCTCTCCTGCGCGGAGGGCGGGCGGCGGACTGGCCCGATATCTTCGCCGCCGCGCGGATCACGGGGCATTTCCTCGCGCGCGATATATTGGTCGGCTTGCGCCATGATCCCACGCCCGCCCGCGCGCGTCTGTTCGATCGTTTCAAAAGGGCGGTTGCGTGATGCCCGTCGGCTAAGGCAAAGGGCGCTCCGAACTTGGGCAAGAAGGGGCCAGCCATGGCATTGATCGCGATCCTCGCCGGTGACGGTATCGGGCCGGAAGTGACGGCGGAAGCGCGGCGCGTGCTGGAGGCGCTGGACCTCGGCCTGACCTTTGAAGAGGCGAAGGTCGGCGGTGCGGCCTATGAGGTGGCGGGCCATCCGCTGCCCCCCGAGACGCTGGCGGTGGCCGAGCGCGCCGATGCGCTGCTGTTCGGTGCGGTCGGCGATCCGCGCTTCGACGGTCTGGAGCGCGCCCATCGCCCCGAACAGGCGATCCTGGGGCTGCGCAAGGCCTTCGGGCTGTTCGCGAACCTGCGCCCCGCGCGGTTGTTCGAGGGACTGGAGGACGCCAGCTCGCTGCGCCCCGATATCGCGCGGCGGATCGACATGGTGATCGTGCGCGAGCTGACCGGCGACGTCTATTTCGGCGCGAAGGGGCGCGGGACGACGGAGGCGGGCCTGCGCGAGGGCCATGACCTGATGCGCTATGACGAAGAGGAAGTGGCGCGGATCGCGCGCGTCGGCTTCGAAACCGCGATGCGCCGCCGCCGCCGGTTGCTGTCGGTCGACAAGGCCAATGTGCTGGAAACCTCGCAATTGTGGCGCGACGTGGTGATCGAGGTGGCGAAGGAGTACCCGGACGTCGCGCTCGACCATATGTATGTCGACAATTGCGCGATGCAGCTGGTGCGCGATCCGGGCCAGTTCGACGTGATCCTGACCGGCAATCTGTTCGGCGACATCCTGTCCGATCAGGCGTCGATGTGCGCCGGCTCGATCGGGATGCTGCCCTCCGCCGCGCTGGGCGCGACCGGCAAGGGGCTGTACGAGCCGATCCATGGTTCGGCTCCCGACATTGCGGGGCAGGACAAGGCCAATCCATGCGCCGCCATCCTGTCGGCGGCGATGATGCTGCGCCATTCGCTGGGGCAGGCGGAGGCGGCCGATCGCATCGACGCGGCGGTGGCGGGCGCGATTCGCGATGGCGCGCGCACCGGCGATCTGGGCGGCAGCCTGTCGACCCGCGCCATGGCCGATGCGATCCTCGACCGCCTCTGATCCCGATGGGCGCGCTCCTGGAACTCGCGGTCGTCATTCCGACCTTTAACGAGCGTGCCAATGTGCCCGTTCTGATCGCCAAGCTGGACGAGGCCCTGGCCGGGCGGCGCTGGGAGGCGATCTTCGTCGATGACAACAGCCCGGACGGCACCGCCGACGTCGCGCGCGCTCTGGCGCGGGTGGACAGCCGCGTCCGGGTGATCCAGCGGATCGGGCGGCGGGGCCTGTCCTCGGCCTGTATCGAGGGGATGTGCGCCACCGCCGCGCCGATGGTCGCGGTGATCGATGGCGACCTTCAGCATGACGAGACGCTGCTGCCCAGGATGCTCGACCGGTTGCAGGCCGAGGACGACCTCGACCTGGTCGTCGGGTCGCGCTTCGTCGATGGCGGCGGGACCGGCGACTGGGACCGCGATCGGGTCGCCAAGTCGGCCTTCGCGACCCGGCTGTCGCAACGGGTGCTGAACGTCGACCTGTCCGACCCGATGAGCGGTTTCTTCATGGTCCGCACCCAGGTCGCGCGCGAAACGGTGCCGCATCTGTCGGGGATCGGCTTCAAGATCCTGCTCGACATCATGAGCGCCTCGCCGCGGCCGTTGCGCGCCGCCGAAATGCCCTATGTGTTCCGCGTGCGGACCGAGGGCGAATCGAAGCTCGATCACGTTGTCGCGATGGAATATCTGATCGCGTTGTATGACCGCCGCTTTGGTAAGGTGGTGCCGGTGCGCTTTGCCATGTTCTCGGCGATCGGGGTGCTGGGCGTCGGCGTGCACATGGCGGTGCTGAGCCTGTTCTTCGTGCTGTTCGGCGCGAGCTTCCTGGTCAGCCAGATCGTCGCGGTGGCGGTGGCGATGACCTTCAACTTCTTCCTCAACAACGCGCTGACCTATCGCGATCGACGGCTGCGGGGCTTCCGGCCGCTGCTGGACGGCTGGGTATCCTTCTGCCTGGTCTGTGCGGTGGGCGCGATCGCCAATGTCGGCGTCGCGGCCTTCCTCCACGATGCGCGGGCCAATGAATGGGCGGTGTCGGCGTTGATCGGCGTGCTGGTGGGGGCGGTGTGGAATTATGCGCTGTCGTCGCGGTTCGTCTGGGGACGCTATTGACCGACCGGGGGGTGACGGCCCGGGGGTGACGGCGGGGACGAGCCGTCACCGCCAATCCGCGAACCAGGTCCAGCGCGCGAAGGAGTCCGGCCCCGCCAGCGCGCCCGCCGTCAGAATGGGATAGAAATAGACGAGCAGGCAGACGGCCGCGACCAGATAGGCTTCGTCCCAATCGCGCAAGCGGGGCCGCCATCGGTCGATCGCCACCGCGATCGCGATCGACAGCCAGATCGCGGGCAGGAAATAATAATAATAGAATCCCAGCGACTTGGGGATGATCGCCCAGATCGCGAACCCGCCGATCCACAAGGCCGCCGCAAAGCCCAGCCGCACCTCGCGCGTGCGCACCCAGCCCAGCGCGCAGGTCGCCACCGCGACCAGCCCGCCCCACATCACCGCCGGATTGCCCAGCAGGAAGATGCCGCGCTGGGCCCCGTCGGCGACCTCGTAGAAATACCATATCGGCCGCCCGATGACCGGCCAGCTCCACCAGAGCGACTGATAGGTGTGCGGCGGCAGGACCTGTGTCTGGCGGGCATAGATATCGAGCTGGAAGGGCAGCAGGGTGGCCAGCGTCAGCGGATCGTGCGCGTAGAAAAAGGCAGGGGTGAAGGTGACGGCATAGGCGAGCCCGGCCCCGATCCCGAGCAGGCCCCAGGCCGACCACCAGCGCAGTTCCGGCCAGCGGCTGGCATCGCCGCGCTTCATCAGGACGAAGCCGATCGCGGCATAGCCCAGATAGGGGACGGCGGCCCATTTGACGCCCACCGCCAGCCCCAGCAGCACCGCGCCCAGCGTCCAGCGCCATCGACTCTGCGCGACCGACCCCCGCATCGCCCAGCCCATCATGGCGATGGCCAGCACGAGGAAGGCGGCCATATAGCCGTCGAGCATCGCGATCCGGGCCTGGACCAGCACCATGAAATTGACGAGCGTCAGCAGCGCCGCCGTCGCCGCTGGCCGCGTCCGCCGGGTCATCAGCCAGACGATGGCGAAGACGCCGCCGACGATCGCCGTACCCGCCAGCGTCGACAGCGCGCGCCAGCCCAGCGGCGTGTCGCCGAAGATCAGCATCCCGGCGGCGATCAGCATCTTGCCCAGAAGCGGATGCTCGATATTCACCGGCCCGTCGAGTGCCAGCAGCGTCCGCGCGGCGGAGACGTAATGCACCTCGTCGAAGACCAGCCTGTGCGGGGTGGTCAGCCGCCAGCAGAACAACGCCTGCGCGGCGACCAGGAGGGCGAGCAGCGCCGGGACCGGGCGGCTGAAGGGGGCGAGCAGGCGGCGCATGGCATCGTCATGGCGGGGCGCCCGGCTTTGGGCAACGGCGGGCATGGGCGTGGCGATCGCTTTTCGGCGGACGGCGACGGGCTCGGCGTGGCTTGGAGCGCCTGACAACGGCCAAGGGGGGCGCAGTCATGCTGCACAAGCTCTGTCCCGGTCGGCGCGGCCCGTCATGCGCGTTCGACCGAATATCCTTGAACCCCGCCGCCCGGACCGGCAAATGAGCGGGCATGAAGCGCAAGACTGGCCAGGACCGTTCGATCACCACCCGTTGGCGCCCCGCGACGCAGGCCGTTCGCGGCGGCACCGCGCGGTCGGAATATGGCGAAACCTCCGAGGCGCTCTTCCTCACCTCCGGCTATTGCTATGACAAGGCGGGGGATGCGGCGGCGCGGTTCGCGGGCGAGCAGGTGGGGATGACCTATTCCCGCCTTCAGAACCCGACCGTGGAGATGCTGGAACAGCGCATCGCGCTGCTCGAAGGGGCGGAGGCGTGCCGCACCATGGCGTCGGGCATGGCGGCAATGACCGCGGTGCTGCTCTGCCAGTTGCAGGCGGGGGATCATCTGGTCGGCGGGCGCGCGGCGTTCGGATCGTGCCGTTGGCTGACAGATACGCTGCTGCCCAAGTTCGGCATCGCGACCACCGTGGTCGATGCGCGCGACCCGCAGGCGTTCCTCGACGCGGTGAAGCCCGAGACCAAGGTCTTCTTCTTCGAAACGCCCGCCAACCCGACGATGGACGTCGCCGATCTGGAGGCGATCTGCGCCATCGCGCGCGAGCGGGGAATCATCACGGTCGTCGACAATGCCTTTGCCACCGCCGCGCTCCAGCGGCCGATGGATTTCGGCGCGGACGTCACCGCCTATTCCGCCACCAAGATGATGGACGGGCAAGGCCGCGTGCTGGCGGGCGCGGTGTGCGGTACGGAAGATTTCATCACCAACACGCTGCTGCCCTTCACCCGCAACACCGGGCCGACGCTGTCGGCGTTCAACGCCTGGGTGGTGTTGAAGGGGCTGGAGACGCTCGACCTGCGTATTCATCGCCAGTCGGAATCGGCGTTGAAGGTGGCGCAGTTCCTGGAGGGCCGCGTCCCCCGCGTCCTGTGCCCCGCACTCCCCAGCCATCCGCAGCATGAGCTGGCGATGCGCCAGATGAAGGCGGCGGGCAGCATCTTCGCGATCGAACTCGATGGCGGGCGGACCCAGGCGCATGGCCTGCTCGACGCGCTGGAACTGATCGACATCTCCAACAATATCGGCGATTCGCGCTCGCTGATGACGCATCCCGCCTCGACCACCCATGCCGGTGTTGCCGAGGACAAGCGGATCGAGATGGGGATCGGCGAGGGGATGCTGCGCCTGAACATCGGGCTGGAGGATGCTGACGACCTGATCGACGATCTCGACCAGGCGCTGCGCACCGTGGGTCTGTGAAGGCGCTCTTTCCCCATGCACTGACCACCGGGCCGGTGACGGTCCGGGTGTCGGTCAGCTATCTGCCCGAACAGTCCGAGCCGCAACGCGGTCGCTGGTTCTGGGCCTATCATGTCCGGATCGAGAATGACGGGGATCAGCCGGTGCAGCTGCTCACCCGCCGCTGGATCATCACCGACGGGCGCGGTGCGCGCCATTCGGTGGAGGGCGAGGGCGTGGTCGGCGAGCAGCCGGTGATCCAGCCGGGCGCATCCTATGACTATGTCTCGGGCTGTCCGCTGGCGACCACCAGCGGCGCGATGCAGGGCAGCTATCGCATGGTGGGCGCGGACGGCCTGACATTCAATGCGGCAATCCCGCCATTCGCGCTGATCGCCCCGGCGGTGGCGTCGTGAAGCGGACGCATCTGCCGCTCAACGGCCTGCGGGTGCTGGATGCCGCCGCCCGCCATCTGAGCTTCACCCGCGCGGCCGACGAACTGGCGGTGACCCCGGCGGCGGTCGGGCAGCAGATTCGCGCGCTGGAGGACACGCTGGGCGTGGTCCTGTTCCGCCGCACGACCCGCGGGCTGGAACTGACGTCCGAGGCGGAGGCGGGGCTCGGGCCGCTGCGCGCCGGCTTCCTGCAATTCGAGGAGTCCGTGCGGGCGATGCAGGCGGGGCAATCGTCCAAGTCGCTCACCATCGCCGCGCCGCGCGATATGACCGAGAAATGGCTGATGCCGCGTCTGGCCGCGATCGCGGCTTCGGACCCGGACCTGCGCTTCTCGCTGATCGCGTCGGACGAGGGGCTGGACTTCACCGAGGCCAATCTGGACCTCGCCATCCGCTGGGGCGATGGGCCCGGCGGCCTAGAGGGCGAGGCGATCGAATCGGATGGCATGATCGCGATCGGAGCGCCGGGCGCACCGGCGGATGCGCCGCTGATCGCCTGGCCGGGCGCCCCGGAGGAGGGCGCGCCGCTGGTCCGCGTCACCGATGCGGGGCTCGCCATCGACGCGGTCGCGGCGGGGCTCGGCCGCGCGACGGTGCCGCACCTGCTGGCCGAACGCGATCTGGCCGATGGGCGCGTGGTCGCCACCGGAGCGGCGATCCCCTCGCGCATGGGCTATTGGCTCGTCGCCCCCCTGCCGCAATGGCGGCAGCAGAAGGTCAAGGCGCTGATCGAGGCATTGGGGGGCTAAGGCTACTCCGCCGGACCGGACGACGCCGGCCTGTGCCGGGGTCGCGGGGGCATCAGGCTATGGCTTCCGCGTCATAGCGCACCGGAAATTTCTTCGCGCAGAACGAGCAGTCGACCTGGATCAGACCGTCGGCATCCGCCATCTCGCGCCGTTCCTCGATCGAGAACTTCGAGATGACGCTGGCGATATAGTCCGCCGAACAACGACAGCCGCGCACGATGGCCGGGCTTTCCGACACGCGGACGTCCTGCTCCTCATGGAACAGCCGCCAAACGAGCGTTTCCAGCGGCAAGGCGGCATCGGCCAGTTCGTCGGCCTGCATCGTCTCGCCCAGCGCCTGGACATGCTCCCATTCGGGATGGTCGAGCTTCACATGCAGCCGCTCGCGGCCTTCCTCCCCCTCGGGCAGATGCTGGAGGAACAGGCCGCCTGCGACCATCCGCCCGTCCGGTCCCTTGACCACGCCGACGCGCAACAGGCTGGGGATCTGCTCCGACTGGATGAAATAGCTTTGCGCCGCCGCCGACAGGGTTTCGCCGTCGATCGGCACGATGCCCTGATAGCGTTCGCCGGTCACCGCCAGGTCGAAGGTGATCGCCAGATAGCCCTGGCCGAACAGCGCGAACAGCGTCGGCTCGGCGGGCAGCGTTGCCAGCTTGTCGGCATCATATTGGATATAGCCACGCAATTCGCCGCCGCGATAGTCGCAGACCAGAAGCTGGACCACGCCGGTGTCGCTGCGCGTCTGGATGGTCAGCTGTCCCTCGGCATCCTTCAGCGTCGCGCCCATCAACGCGGTCAGGGTCAGCGCCTCGGCCAGCAGCTTTTCGATCGCGGGCGGATAGGCATGGGCCTTCAAAATCTCGTCCAGCACCGGGCCCAGCCGCACCAGCCGCCCGCGCGCATTCTGTTCGGGAATGGTGAAACCGATCGCACGGTCGAGGTCGGGCAGGGTGATGTCGGTCATGCTCATGCCTTAGCGCGCCGGAGCGACTCCGGGCGGAATGATGCCGTCAAGGGCGGGAAAATGAAGAAAGGCCGACGAACCCGCCGGCCTTTTCCTAGATAGGATGGGTCTCGCGCCGATCAACCGATCTGGCCGAAGCACCAGCGGAGCACCGATTTCTGTGCGTGGAGCCGGTTCTCCGCCTCCGGCCAGATCAGCGATTGCGGGCCGTCGATCACGTCCGACGTGACCTCCTCCTCGCGGTGCGCGGGCAGGCAGTGGAGGAACCTCGCATCGGGCCTGGCCAGCGCCATGAGGTCGGCATTGACCTGGAATGGCATCATCGCGGCCAGCTTTTCCTCGGCATGGGCCTGTCCCATCGAGATCCAGGTATCGGTGACGATGATGTCCGCGCCCTCGACCGCCGCGCGCGGATCGGTGGTGCAGGTCGCGCGGCCCTGGCCCAGCGCCAGCGTCGTCGCCTCCGGCTGATAGCCTTGCGGGCAGGCGGCGACCACGTCGAAGCCGAGCAGCCCGGCCGCCTCGACGATCGAATGCAGCACGTTGTTGCCGTCGCCCAGCCACGCGACCTTCAGGCCGGACAGCGTCTTGCCTGCCTCGATCACGGTCAGCAGGTCGGCCATGATCTGGCACGGGTGCGACAGGTCGGTCAGGCCGTTGATGACGGGAACGGTCGCGTAATGCGCCATTTCCTCGACCTTGGCATGGTCGTCGGTGCGGATCATGATCGCATCGGTATAGCCCGACAGGATGCGCGCGGTGTCGGCGATCGTCTCGCCGCGCCCCAGTTGCATCGTTCCCGCATCGAGGACGATCGAGCTGCCGCCGAGCTGGCGGATCGCCATGTCGAAGCTGACGCGGGTGCGGGTCGAATTCTTCTCGAACACCATCGCCAGCACATGGCCGGCCAGGGGCGCATCGGTATCGACCCGCCCCTTGGGGAAACCGGCGCGCGCGGCCTTGCGGGCCTGCGCGTCGGTCAGAATGGCGTTGAGTCCCTCGGTCCCGGCATCGGCGAGGTTCAGGAAATGGCGAATCGTCATGGGGTCGGCTACTCCGTCGCCCCGGCGGTCCCCACCGCCGGGATGGCAAAGATCATCAGTCGTCAGCGGCGGGGGTGTAGACGCGCGCGGCGTCGGACAGCTTCGTCGCGAACTCGGTGATGTGGCTCTCGTCGATCGTCAGCGGCGGCAGGATGCGGACGACATTCTCGCCGGCGGCGACCAGCAACAGGCCGTGATGGTCGCGGCAATGCGCGACGAAGCGGCGGCTGTCGCTCTTCATCTTCAGGCCCTGCATCAGGCCGTGGCCGCGAACCTCCTCGAACAGATGGTCGAAGTTCGGGATCATCTGCTCCAGCGTGGCGCGCAGCCGGTCGCCCATCTTGGCGACATGATCGAGGAAGCCCGGCTCCTGCATCACGTCGAGCACCGCCTCGCCCGCCGCCATGGACAGCGGGTTGCCGCCATAGGTCGAGCCGTGCGTGCCGATCACCATGCCCTTGGCCGCCTCCTCGGTCGCGAGGCACGCGCCGAGCGGGAAGCCGCCGCCGATGCCCTTGGCGACCGCCATGATGTCGGGCGTCACGCCGTACAGCTCATGCGCGAAGAACTTGCCCGTCCGGCCATAACCGCACTGCACCTCGTCCAGCACCAGCAACAGGCCATGCTCGTCGCACGCCTTGCGCAGCCCTTGCAGGAACTCCATGCTGGCGGGGCGCAGGCCGCCTTCGCCCTGGATCGGCTCGACCAGGAAGCCGGCGGTGTTGTCGTCGATCAGCGCGAGCGCGGCGGCGAGATCGTCGAACGGCGCATAGGTGAAGCCCGGCAGCAGCGGCTCGAACCCGTCGCGCATCTTGGGCTGGTTGGTCGCCGAGATCGCGCCCAGCGTCCGGCCATGGAACGCGTTGTTGAACGTGATGAGCGTGTGACGCTGCAAGTTGCCATTGGCATGGTGATAGCGGCGCGCGGTCTTGATCGCGCACTCGACCGCCTCGGCCCCCGAATTGGTGAAGAACACCGTGTCGGCAAAGGTCGAATCGACCAGCCGCTGCGCGAAATGCTCGCCCTGCGGGCTGCCGTACAGGTTCGATACGTGCATCAGCGTCGCGGCCTGCCTGGCGATCGCCTCGACCAGCCTGGGGTGGCCATGGCCCAGCGCGTTCACCGCGATCCCGGCGGCGAAGTCCAGATACTGTTCGCCCTTCTCGCCGTACAGGTACACGCCCTCGCCTCGGACCGGACGCACCCCGCACCGTGGGTAAACGGGCATCAGGGGGGTGATGGTCACGGGACGTCTCCTTCAAACAGCAAAGGGCGGCTCGATGGGCCGCCCTTCATCACGATAGCCGAACGGAAATGACGAAACAACACCGCTGCCGAGGCTGGGGTCAGGCGTCGATCACTTCCTCGTCCAGTCGCGCCGCATTCTCCTGAATGAAGGCGAAGCGGTGGGCGGGGTTGTTGCCCATCAGCCGGTCGACCAGATCCTTTACGCCCGCCCGCTCCTCATATTCCTGGGGCAGGGTGATGCGGATCAGGCTGCGGGTGGCGGGGTCCATGGTGGTTTCGCGGAGCTGGCCGGGGTTCATCTCGCCCAGACCCTTGAAGCGCGCGACATCGACCTTCTTGCCCTTGAACGCGGTGCGCTCCAGCTCGGCGCGGTGGGCGTCGTCGCGCGCGTAGAGCGACTTGGCGCCGACCGTCAGGCGATAGAGCGGCGGCTGCGCCAGATACAGATGCCCGCGCCGGACCAGATCGGGCATCTCCTGAAAGAAGAAGGTCATCAGCAGCGTGGCGATATGCGCGCCGTCGACATCGGCGTCGGTCATGATGACGATCTTTTCGTAGCGCAGCTGGGTCGGGTCGCAATCCTTGCGCGTGCCGCAGCCCATGGCCAGCGTCAGGTCGGCAATCTCCTGATTTTGCAGGATCTTGGCCGAGGTGGCGCTGGCGACGTTCAGGATCTTGCCGCGGATCGGCAGGATCGCCTGCGTCTTGCGGTCGCGCGCCTGCTTCGCCGAGCCGCCCGCCGAGTCGCCCTCGACGATGAACAGCTCGGTCCCCTCGGGGCTGTCGGCGGAACAGTCGGTCAGCTTGCCGGGCAGGCGCAGCTTGCGGGCGCTGGTCGCGGTCTTGCGCTTGACCTCGCGCTCGGCCTTGCGGCGCAGGCGCTCGTCCATTCGGTCGAGGACATAGCCGAGCAGCGCCTTGCCGCGCTCCATGTTGGCGGAGAGATAATGGTCGAAATGGTCGCGCACCGCCTTTTCGACCAGCCCCGCCGCCTCCGGGCTGGTCAGGCGGTCCTTGGTCTGGCTCTGGAATTGCGGTTCGCGGATGAAGACTGAGAGCATCAGTTCGGAGCCGACCATGACGTCGTCGGCGGTGATGTCCTTGGCCTTTTTCTGGTTCACCAGATCGCCAAAGGCGCGAAGCCCTCGCACCAGTGCCTGACGCAGCCCCTGTTCGTGGGTGCCGCCATCGGGCGTCGGGATGGTGTTGCAATACCAGCTATAGCTGCCGTCGCTCCACAATGGCCAGGCGACCGCCCATTCGACGCGGCCCTGTTCGGCCGGAAAATCCTGATTGCCGGAGAAGAAATCGGCGGTGGCGCATTCGCGGCTGCCAATCTGTTCCTTCAGATGGTCGGCCAGGCCGCCGGGGAACTGGAACACCGCATCCGCTGGCGTGTCGTCGGTGATGAGTTCGGGCGCGCAGTGCCAGCGTATCTCGACGCCGGCGAAAAGATACGCCTTGGACCGCACCAGCTTGTGCAGGCGGGCGGGCTTGAAGTTCATCTCGGTCCCGAAAATCTCGGTATCGGGGGTGAAGGCGACGCTGGTGCCGCGTCGGTTGGGGGCGGCGCCCACCGTCTCCAGCGGACCAAGGGTGGCGCCACGCGAGAAACGCTGGCGATAGAGGATACGCTCGCGCGCCACCTCGACCACCGTGTCCGACGACAGCGCGTTGACCACCGACACTCCCACGCCGTGCAGGCCGCCGCTGGTCGCATAGGCCTTGCCGGTGAACTTGCCGCCCGAATGGAGGGTCGAGAGGATGACCTCCAGCGCCGATTTGTCGGGAAATTTGGGGTGCGGGTCGACCGGGATGCCGCGCCCATTGTCGATGACGGTCAGGCGGTTGCCCGGCTCCAGCTTCACCTCGATCCGGGTGGCATGGCCCGCCACCGCCTCGTCCATCGCATTGTCGAGCACTTCGGCGGCAAGGTGGTGCAGCGCGCGTTCGTCGGTGCCGCCGATATACATGCCCGGACGACGCCGTACCGGCTCCAGCCCCTCCAGCACCTCGATCGAGGACGCGTCATAGGCGGGTTGTGGACGGGGCGCGCCCGCGAACAGATCGTTGGACATAACGGGAACCATAGGCCGTCCCGTGCGCCCACGCCAGCGCTGGCGTGCGTGGCGTAAATGCAACACATGTTTGGCCAGTGGGGCCGAGGGGGATATTCCGCCGCCGCTCGTCCGTTTCCCCGGCACCTTTATCAAAGGGTACGGGAGTGTTTATGATGAAATTCTGGATGGCGGGCGCGGCAGCCTCGGTGCTGGCCGCGGCACCGGCGATGGCGCAGGATCGCTATGCGACGGACGATACGGCCCCCTTTTCGGGTGTCTATGTCGGCGGCAGCTTCGGCTATGACGTGCAGCCCAATGATGTCGGATCGCGCCTGTTGTTCGACCGTGGTCTCGACGGTCGTTTCGGCGATGTGGTGACGACATCGACCGGGGCCAATGCATTCTCGCCCGGTTTCTGCAACGGCCGTGCGCGCAGCGCCATCTCGCCGCAGAACGGCGCGACCGGGTGCGGCAACGACAAGGACGCCATCGCCTATTATGGCCGCGTCGGCCTGGATCATCAGCAGGGCAATATCGTGTACGGCGTGGTCGGCGAATTCGGGAAGTCCGAGATCACCGACAGCGTCTCGGGCTTTTCCACCACGCCAGCCTGGTACACCATGACCCGCAGTCTGGATTGGGAGGCTTCGGTGCGTGGCCGTCTGGGCTATGCGGCGAACAAGACGCTGTTCTACGGCACGTTCGGTGGCGGCTATGCGCGGATCAACCGCGACTTCGCGACGTCGAACACGGAGAACGCCTTTGCGCTGAGCGGTGACCGCAACCATTTCGGTTTCCTCGGCGGCGGCGGGATCGAGCAGAAGATCGGGCGCAACTTCTCGGTCGGCATGGAATATATGTATCACCAGTATAAGGACGATAAGACCCGCGTCCGCGTGACCCAGGGGTCGGCGCTGGCGACCAATCCGTTCGTGCTGCCGCCCAATACGAACGGCACCGATATTCGCCGGTCGGACGAGAAATTCCGCTGGCACAGCCTGCGCGCCACGGCGGCGTTCCGCTTTTGAGGCCGGATGGCACCGGGGTGGGTGGCCCCGGTGCCTCTTCCGTATGCCCCCGTGCGCGGACGGGACGCGATCCCGCCGCAAAGGCGGGCTGGCCAGGGGCGTCGCTGCGGGCTTCAAGACCCTTGCCGATGATGCCATGATGGTCGCCAAGGAGATGATCGCATGAGTGCCCCCATTTCGCTCGATATCCCGCATCGGCTTGGCAAGGAGGGGGTGCGTGCCCGGCTGGACGGCGGCATCGGCAAGATCGGCCGGCTGATCCCCGGCGGCGCGACGGTCGAGCATCGCTGGGGCGGCGACACGATGCATTTCACCATAGGGGCCATGGGCCAGTCGATCGACGCGCAGGCCATGGTCTATGAGGACAAGGTTCATGCGATCGTGAACCTGCCCGCCTTCCTGTCGCTATTCTCCAGCCAGTTGGAGGCGGTGATACGGGCAGAGGCCCCGAAGCTGTTGAAATAGCGTCGCGGCGGCGCGGGCCGGCGCCGATCCCCCCTGGCCACGATGCCGATATGGTGACGGATGGGAAAGGCGAGGGGTATGCTAACCCCCCGCGTTCGATCACCCGGCCGCGTGCACCCGCCACACGACATTGCCGACATCGTCGGCGACCAGCAGTCCGCCCTTCTTGTCGACGATGACGCCCACCGGCCGCCCCTGCGCCTCGCCCCTGGCGTTCAGGAAGCCGCTGACCACGTCGACCGGCTTGGCTCCCGGCAGCGGGAAGCCGTTGGGGCCGAAGGGGACATAAACCACCTTGTAGCCCGAGGGCGGCTTGCGGTTCCAGGAGCCATGCTCGCCGATGAACACACCCTGCGCATAGCGGTCCCCCAGCCTGGCCCCTTGCGAAAAGGTCAGGCCCAGCGCGGCGACATGCGGGCCCAGCGCGTAATCCGGGCGTTTCACATATTGCTGGAGCGCGGGGTTGGCCGGCTCGACGCGATCGTCGGGATAGCCGCCCCAATAATACCAGGGCCAGCCGAAATGGTCGCCGAACTCGATTTGCGTCAGATAATCGGGCGCCAGATCGGAACCGAGCATGTCGCGCTCGTTTACCACGGTCCACAGCCGTCCGTTTTTGGGGTTCAGCGCCATGCCGTTGGCGTTGCGCAGACCCGCGGCATAGATTCGCCAGGTCTTGTCCTTGGGCCAGACCTGCAGGATCGCGGCGCGATATTTCTCCGCGTCCAGGCCCTTTTCGGCGATGTTTGTGGCCGAGCCGACCGACACGAACAGCGTCTGCCCATCGCCTGAGGCGATCACGTTGCGTGCCCAGTGATTGCCGCCCGGATTGAGCGGCACGACCTTTTCGGGCGTGACGGTGATCCGGGTCTCGCCATCGCGATAGGGCACGCGGACCAGCGCGTCGGTGTCGCCGATATAGAGATAGCCGTCGAACAGCGCCATGCCGAAGGGCGAATTGAGTCCCGTGAGGAACGGCGTCTTCAGATCCGCCACCCCGTCGCCATTGGTATCGCGCAGCAGCGTGATACGGTTGGCCGAAGGGCCGCCCGCGCCCGCGCGGCCGAGGAAGACATTCATGATCTTCTGCACGATTCCGCCGCCGTCGCGCGGGGGCGAATTGGTCTCGGCGACCAGAACATCGCCATTGGGCAGTTCGTACAGCCAGCGCGGATGGTCGAGGCCGGTCGCGAAGGGCTGGATCGCCAAGCCCTGCGCCACCTGTGGCATGGTCCCCTTGGCCCAGCCGACCGGCTTTGCGATGACGACCGTGGGGATCACCTGCTCGCGCGGCGCGCCGATGGTCGGCCGCTTGCCCGCCACCTGGTCCACGCTCAACCGCGCCGCGTCGGGCCAGGCAAGCCAGCTCACGATGGCGATGCCCAGCAGGACGATGATGCCGAGAACGATCAGGACGTGTTTGCGCATGGCGCGCAGAATAGGGGCGCTCGCGTGCCGGGGGAAGGACGAAGCGTGGATGCGGCCGATTTTCTGGCGTGCGCGGCCGGTCCGATACGAAGTGAGGGCGCACCATCGAGGTCCCGATCGCGCCGGGAAATGGCCGCCGGCACCACGGGGAGCGTGCCGGCGGCCTCGAGGACGCGAACGATAGGGAGCTGTTTCACGCCCTCGAACTCGGGAGATTCGGCTGCGATATCCTGCTGCGAAGGACCTCCTGTCGCGGGGCCGCGCAACCGTTCCTTCCAGTGTTCGAGTTTCCGCCACGAGCCATAGGCGGCGGCGAGCGGCGGGGATAACGCATTAAGGCATCGTCTGTGATCGAAACCGTGATTTGACGGCGGCGCAAAGACGCGGCCGGGCGGATGTCGTCCCGGCGACCGGACGCGGGCGCGCCGCGTCCCGCCCTTCGCCTCAATCGTCGGCTGTCGCCACCGCGGGATGCAGGCGGAGCCGGTGGATCCTGCGCTCATCGGCCTGGGTAACTTCGATCCGCCAGCCGCTGGGATGGTCGATGCAAGCGCCGACCTCGGGCACATGGCCCGCCAGCACCGCGGTCAGGCCGCCGAGCGTGTCGACATCTTCCTCGGCCTGTTCCAGCGCGGGGTCGATCGCGCGGCCGACCTCTTCCAGGCTGACACGCGCATCGGCATCCCAGGCTCCGCCGTCGAGCGGCACGAGCAGCGCCTGCGGCGCCTCGTCATGCTCGTCCTCGATTTCGCCGACGATCTCCTCGATCAGATCCTCGATCGTCACCAGCCCTTCGGTCCCGGAATACTCGTCCAGAACCACCGCCAGATGCACGCGCTTCTGCCGCATATCCGCCAGCAGGTCGAGCGCGCCGCGTGACATGGGGACGTAGAGCGGCTCGCGGATCAGGTCGGCGATCGTCTCGGGATGCGCCGCGCCGGTGGCCAGGATGTTGAAGACATCCTTGATGTGGACCATGCCGATGATCTGGTCGAGCGTCTCGCGATAGACGGGCAGGCGGCTGTGCCCCGCTTCGGCGAAGATCTGGACCAGATGGTCGAACGTCGTGCGTTCCTCGATCGCGATCATGTCGGCGCGGGGGACGCCCACGTCCCCGGCGTCGCGCTCGCCGAAATGCAGCAGGTTGCGCACCATCTGCCGTTCCAGCGGGGTCAGGTCGCCCTTGGCATCGGGGCCCGGTTCGCCCTCATGCCGGTCGATCGCCTCTTCGAGCTGTTCGCGAAGCGATTCCTCGGGCTCTCCACCGAAGATCAGGGCCTTCAGGCCCCGCCATATGCCATTCTCGTTCGAGTCACCGTTGCCGGTGCTGCTACTGGGGCCGTCGGCCATCGGGGGGTGTCAGTCCTCGCGTATCAGATAGGGGTCGGCGATGCCGAGGCTGGCCAGCGCGTCGCGTTCGATCGCTTCCATCGCTTCAGCCTCGTCATCCTGCATATGGTCATAGCCTAGCAGATGCAGCACGCCATGCACCAGCAGATGAGTCGCGTGCGTTTCAGGTGAGATCCCGCGCTCGGCGGCCTCGGCCAGACAGACGCCATGCGCCAGCACGATGTCGCCGAGCAGCACCTCGCCATCGTCCGAATTCTGGGTGACCGTCTCGATCAGGTCGGGCTGCACCATCGGGAAGGACAGGACGTTGGTCGGCTTGTCCTTCTGCCGATATTGGCGGTTCAGCGCATGAACCTCCTCATCGCTGGTCAGCCGCACCGAAATCTCGACCAGCGCGGGCGTGGTCAGCAACGGGCCATATGGCGTGCGTTCGATGGCGGCGTTGGCGGCGCGGGTGGCAAGAATCGTCCAGCTATCCTCGTCGCCGGACCATGGCTCCTCGTGGAGCAGCGCAATCTCAATCATCGGGGCCTTTCCGGGGCGTTCAAATCGGTCGGGGAAAAATCGTCACGCTTCTGCAACGGTTCCGCGCGCGGGCCATGGGGGTCGCGCGCGGCCATCGCCGTATCCTGGCTCAGGCATTGGGCCCTTCATAGGCCTCGACGATTCGCCCGACGATCGGATGGCGGACGACGTCGGCGGCGGTGAAGCGGCTCATCGCGATCCCCTCGATCCCCTCCAGCCGCCGGACCGCATCGGCGAGCCCCGATGCCGCGACGCCGCCGGGAAGGTCGACCTGGTTGGGATCGCCGCAAATGACCATCCGGCTGTTCTGGCCGAAGCGGGTCAGGAACATCTTCATCTGCGCCGGCGTGGTGTTCTGCGCCTCGTCGAGGATGACGAAGGCGTCGGCCAGCGTCCGTCCGCGCATGAAGGCGATCGGTGCGATCTCGATCTCGCCCGAACTGATCCGCCGCTCGACCTGCTCGGCGGGCAGGCAGTCATACAGCGCGTCGTAGAGCGGGCGGAGATAGGGATCGACCTTCTCCTTCATGTCGCCGGGCAGGAAGCCGAGCCGCTCGCCCGCCTCGACCGCCGGGCGCGACAGGATCAGGCGCTGGACCGAGCCGGTGATGAGCTGCGCCACCGCCTGCGCCACCGCGACATAGGTCTTGCCGGTGCCCGCCGGGCCCAGGGCGAAGACCATGTCGTGGGAGACCAGCTCCTTCATATACTGAGCCTGGGCGGGGGTGCGCGGCACGATCGTCTTCTTGCGCGTGCGGATCATGATCCGCGGCGCGGCGTTGCGTTCCGCACTGATGATCCCCTCGAGCGTGGGTTCGGAGGCCATTGCGATGGAGGCATCGACCAGGCCGGCATCCACCTCTTCGCCGCGCTGGATGCGGGCATAGAGATCGTTCAGCACGTCGCGGGCCAGCGCGACCTGCTCGGCCGTACCCTCCAGCCCCACCCGGTTGCCGCGCGCGGTGATGTAGACGCCCAGTCGATTTTCCAGCGCGACCAGATTGCGGTCATATTGGCCGAACAGCTGCGAGAGCGCTTGCGGCTTGTCGAAGCTGAGTTCCGCCCGGCTGCGTTCACCGGCCTGGGCGGGGAGGGGCTTGCGGCTCATGCGGTCCTTTCACCGTCTGTGGTCGTCCCCAAGATGGGGCGGGGACGGTCGGAACACCAGCGAAATTGCGTGACACGGATATGACGAGGCATGGGTGTCACGGGAGGGCGGCACCGGGCGGTGCTGGCGCTCACGCCGCCGCGCGCACCGTCACCTCGCCCGCCAGCGAATTGGGGCCCGCGGATACCAGTGCGACCTCGACCAGATCGCCGATCGCATGGTCGCCGATCAGATGGACCGATTGCAGCCAGGGCGATTTGCCCAGCATCTGGCCGGGCAGCTTGCCACGGCGTTCGATCAGGATGGTGCAGGTGCGCCCGACCGTGGCGGCATTGAACGCCTGCTGGTCGCGGTTCAGCGCGGCCTGGAGCCGCTGGAGCCGGTCGTCCATCACCTCGGCGGGCACCTGGTCGGCCATGGTCGCGGCGGGGGTACCGGGGCGGGGGCTGTATTTGAAACTGAATGCCTGGGCATGGCCCATCGTGTCGACCAGGCTGAGCGTGTCGGCGAAGTCCGCCTCGGTCTCGCCGGGAAAGCCGACGATGAAGTCACCCGACAGCGCGATATCGGGACGCGCGGCGCGGACCCGGTCGATCAGCCGCATATAGCTGTCGCGCGTGTGCTGCCGGTTCATCGCCTTCAGGATGCGGTCGCTGCCCGACTGCACCGGCAGATGCAGGAAGGGCATCAGGCTCTCGACATCGCGATGCGCGTCGATCAGCCCCTGCGTCATGTCGTTGGGATGGCTGGTCGTATAGCGGATGCGGTGCAGCCCCGGAATCCGGTCGAGCGCGCGGATCAGGCCGTGCAGCCCGCGATCCTCGGCATCGTTCCACGCATTGACGTTCTGGCCCAGCAGCGTGATCTCGCGCGCGCCTGCATCGACCAGCGCTTTGGCCTCGTCGACGATCGCGGCGAAGGGGCGGCTGACCTCCGCGCCGCGCGTATAGGGCACCACGCAATAGGTGCAGAATTTGTCGCAGCCTTCCTGCACGGTCAGGAAGGCGGAGGGGTTCACCTTGCGACGGCCTGGTAGGTGGCCGAATTTCGACTCCACCGGCATGTCGGTGTCGAGCGCGGCTTCACCCGCCGCCGCCCGGGCGACCAGCTCGGGCAGGTTGTGATAGGCTTGCGGGCCGACCACCACATCGACCTTGGCGCGGCGGATGATCTCCGCGCCCTCGGCCTGCGCGACGCAGCCCGCGACCGCGATCATCGGCTTGCGGCCCTGTTCACCCGCGTCCTTGCGCAGGCGGCCGATATCCGAATAGACCTTCTCGGTCGCCTTTTCGCGGATGTGGCAGGTGTTCAGGACGACCAGATCGGCCGCCGCGGCATCGTCGGTCGCCGTCAGGCCTTGCGCGGCCATCAATTCGGCCATCCGCTCGCCGTCATAGGCGTTCATCTGGCAGCCGAAGGACTTGACGTGAAAGGTCTTGGGGGATGCGGGCATCCGCGCCCCTTACCGCAAATCCCCCGACGTCGCCAGCACCCGCCGATTTCGGGCGTTCATGCCAGGGGGGCGGGGGCGATCATCCGCCCGGCGCCAGGCAGACCCGCGCCTCGTCCATCATCTCGCTGCTCTGGCGATACAGGTCGGTGAAGCGCGAATAGGCGGCGTCGTGCGCCGCCTGCGATTTCGTCGGGCCATAACGGGTGAAGGTCACGGCCTCGGTCTCGGTCACGGCCGGGCCGGCGCCGCCGCGCGTCAGGACGCGTACCAGCATCGTGCGCGTGGGGTCGTTGTGCGCGGCATACCAGGCGTTATGGGCCGCGACCGCCCTGGCGAAGGTGGCGAAGCCGCCGGGCTTGATCCTGCTGTGGCGGATCGTCGCGGGGCTGGACCCGGCGGGGCAGGGATTGGTGGTCTGCGCGGCGGCGGCGGCGGCGGTGGTGGTGGTCCACAGGCTGGCGGCAACGAGGATCGTCTTGAGCATGGCTTCCCCCTTTTGCGACGCATCGGCGTGCGGAGGTCAGCCTATCGCACGGGGATGGGCGGGGCGACCGTTGATTGCGGGACGGTCAGGACGCCGCGATTCGGGCGCGTGCTTCGACGGCCATGGCCTTGCGATCGGGATAGTCGGCGGGGTCGAAGGGGGCGAGGTAATGGAGCGTCACGGTGAAACGGCCGGGACGTCGCAGCATCCGCCTGGCATGGGCATCGCCCGGATCGCTGCCCAGCCAGGCGAGATCGGCCGCCGCCGCGCCATAGTCGATCCGCGTCGGCTGCACCCGGATGCCGGGGACGGGCGGCAGCAGCGCGGCGAACAGCGCGGGCTTGAAGGGCAGGAGCGACAGGTTGTCGCCCGTCGTTCCTTCGGGAAAGATCGCCAGCGGCTGTCCCTCGGCCAGGGCGGCGCGGATCGCCGCGATCTGGTCGCTGACGCCCAGCCGGTCGCCACGCTCGACGAAGAGTGTCCGGTTCAGCCCCGCCAGCCAGCCGATCAGCGGGAGCGCGGCCACCTCCGCCTTGGCGACGAAGCGTGTGCCCGCCGTCCCCGACAGCAGCAGAATGTCGAACCAGCTCAGATGATTGGACACGATCACCGCGTCCCGGCGCAGCGGTTGGCCGACAACCCGGATGTCCGCGCCCAGGATGATCGCCACCCGGCGCAGGAATCGCCGTGGCCAGGGCGAGGAACGCCCGCAAAGCCGCCACGCGCCGTGCAGCGCGAGCGCGATCAGCAGTGCGCCCACGATACATGAAAGGCGGCCCGCTGCGCGCAGGCCGCCCTTGCCGTCGATGTCGCGATCGTCGGCGGCCGCCATCAACTCTTGCGGTCGAGGCTGACGCCGTAGAGTTCCATGCGATGGTCGACCAGGCGGAAGCCCAGCTTCTCGGCGATCGCCTTTTGCAACTGCTCCAGTTCGGGGTCGACGAATTCGATCACCCGGCCGGTTTCGACATCGATCAGATGGTCGTGATGCGCCTCGGGCGAGGGCTCGTAGCGGGCGCGGCCGTCGCCGAAATCATGACGGTCGAGGATGCCCGCCTCTTCGAACAGGCGGACGGTGCGGTATACGGTCGCGATCGAGATGCCCGGATCGATCTTGGCAGCGCGCTCATAGACCTTTTCGACATCGGGATGGTCCTCCGCCTCGGACAGGACGCGGGCGATCACGCGGCGCTGTTCGGTGATGCGCAGACCTTTTTGGGCGCACAGCGCTTCGAGATCGATTTTGCGGGCCATGGTAACGTTCAAACTCCCTGGAGTAGGTGCCTATCTACGCGCTTTCCCTAATTGCGAAAAGAGGATAGCGGCTCGCAATAACCCGGAGACAGTGATCGCCTCAGCCAATGGCGCGCCGATAGGTATGCGCGTCATAGAGCTGGCCGTCCTGCCCCCGGTAGTAATGACGCCGTTCGCCGCATTTGGCAAAACCATGCGCGGTGTAGAAAAGGATGGCGGGATTGTTGGACCGCACCTCCAGATGCAGGACGGTGACGCCCGCCGCCGCGCAATCGGCCATCACCGCCCGGACCAGCGCGCTGGCGATGCCGCGGCGCCGATGATCGGGGGCGACGCCCAGCAGCAGCAATTCCGCCTCATCGAGGATCGATCGGGTCAGCGCGAAGCCGACCGGCTCCCCGCCCGCATCGCCGCCTGCATCCCCGGGCGCCTCGGCGATCAGCAGGCGAACGCCGGGCATCGCCATCACGCCCAGCAATTGGGCGCGGGTCCATGCCTCGCCCCATTGCGGGTCGAAGGCGGCGGCCATCACCTGTTCGGCGGCCCCCGCGTCGCGCGCGTCGCCGGGGCGCAGCGTGAGGCTCAAGCTTGCCATCAGGCGGCGATTCCGGGCGGAGTGATGCCGCCGGGCAGCTTGGCGTCGGGCGCGCGGCCATAAATGGGGCGCGGGACCAGGTCGATCAGCGCGGGGGGCAGACGCCATGCCTGCGCCGCGTCGGGCAGCGATTCGACGACCCGCAGGTCGGGGGCCAACTGGGTCAGCCAGCGCACGCCATTGCCGACCGCCATCCGCCCGTCCAGCGCGGCGAGCGCGGCGTCGGGCTTCATCGAGGCGAACGGGGCGAGCGGTGTCAGGTCGCGGGCAAAGCCCTGCACGAAGACCTCGCCATGCCCGCCTTCCAGCACGATCGACAGCCTGTCGTCATCGCATCCGGCAAAGGCGGCGGCGGCGACCAGCGCCAGCGCGCTATAGCCTGAGGCGGGCACGCCCCAGCCCAGCGCCAGCCCGCGTGCGGCGGCGATGCCCACGCGGATGCCGGTGAAGCTCCCCGGCCCGCAATCGACCAGAATGCGCGCCGCCCGGCCGCCATCGGGCAGGGCGGCGATCATCGGGACCAGCTTTTCGGCATGGCCGCGCCCGACCACGTCATGGGCACGGTCGATCACCCGGTCGCCGTCGAGAAGGGCGACCGAGCAGGCGGCGGTGGCGGTGTCGATGACCAGTGTGCGCAAGGCTGTGCTCAGACGATCCGGTTGGCCTGGTCGAAGGCGAGGCGCGGGTTGCGCGGGTGCAGCGTTTCGCGGTCGCCATAACCGATGGTCGCGATGAAGTTGGACCGTACCCCCGGCTGGTCGGCGAAGAAGGCCTTGTCCACCGCCCCCTGGTCGAAGCCCGACATGGCGCCGGTGTCCAGTCCCAGCGCGCGGGCGGCCAGGATCAGATAGGCCCCCTGAAGCGAGCTGTTGCGGAAGGCCGATGCCTCGCGCAGCTCGGTATTGCCGTCGAACCAGCTCTTGGCATCGACATGCGGAAAGAGCTGCGGCAGGTGTTCGTGGAAGTTCACGTCCATGCCGATGATGACGGCGGCGGGCGCCGCGCGGATCTTGTCGGCGTTGCTCCCCGTGGCGCACTCCGCCAGCTTGTCCCTGGCCTCCTGGCTCAGGCACCAGACCATGCGCGCCGGGCTCTGGTTGGTCGAGGTCGGCGGCATCTTCATCAGGTCCCAGAGCGCGCGGATTTCCGCCTCGCCCACGGGCGTGTCGAGATAATGGTTGAAGGTCCGCCCTTCGCGGAACAGCCGGTCCAGGCTGGCATCATTGATCGGGTTCATCAGACGGACCTCACTTCGGTGACTTCGGGAACATAGTGGCGCAAAAGCTGCTCGATCCCGTTCTTCAGCGTCGCGGTCGAGGAGGGGCAGCCGGCGCAGGCGCCCTGCATCCGCAGATAGACCTTGCCCTTGTCGAAACCGCGATAGACGATGTCGCCGCCGTCATTGGCGACGGCGGGCCGCACGCGGGTGTCGATCAACTCGCGAATCTGCGCGACGATGTCGGCATCCTCGGGATTGTCGGTGAAGCTTTCTTCCTCCGACGGAACCGTGAAATCGGCGCCGCCCTGTTTGAACAGCGGCATCTGTGCCGAGAAATGGTCGAGCAGGATGCCCAGCACATCGGGCTTCACCTCGGCCCAGTCGACGCCGGGCGCGATCGTCACCGAGACGAAATCGCGGCCGAAGAACACCCCGGTTACGTCGCCCAGGGTGAAGATCGCCTCGGCCAGCGGGCTGGCGGCGGCCTCCTCGGGTGAGGCGAAGTCCCGGGTGCCGTTGTCCATGACCTTGCGGCCGGGCAGGAATTTCAGCGTCGCCGGGTTGGGCGTGGGTTCGGTCTCGATCAGCATGGGCACCATGTGGCGCGGGCGGCGGTGGGGATCAAGCAGGCTGCGCGAAAGGATGCGTTTCTCATGCCCCACGCCCGCTATCGCGGATCCCCTTGCGTCGTCCTGTCAAAGGCCGGTCCGACAGGTCGCGCGCAGAGCGTCGGCGCCGCCTCGAACGCGCCGGTGTCAGAACTCCGACCAGCCGCCGTCATTGGCCGCGCGCCGCGACCGTACCGGCGGGGCCGGGATGCGGGCGGGCGCGTCGGCCGCGACACGGGGCCTGGTGGGGGCATCCACCTCGTGCGCCAGCCGGAAGCGGGTGACGGCGCGGTTCAGATCCTCGGCCTCATCGGCCAGGCCGCGCGCGGCGGCGGTCGCCTGTTCGACCATGGCGGCATTCTGCTGCGTCACCGAATCCATTTCGGTCAGTGCGACGTTGATCTGGGCCATGCCCGAGGCCTGTCGCGTGGTCTCCTCCGCGATCGTCGCCATCAGCGTGCCGAGTTCGCCCATGCCCGCATTGATCCGGTCGAGCGCGTCGCCCGTCTCGCCGACCAGGCCGACGCCGACCCGGACATGGCCGCTGCTGGCGACGATGCGGTCCTTCACATCCTTGGCGGCATCGGCGGAGCGTTGCGCCAGCGCGCGAACCTCCGACGCGACGACCGCGAAGCCGCGCCCCGCCTCGCCCGCGCGGGCCGCCTCGACCCCGGCGTTGAGCGCCAGCAAATTGGTCTGGAAGGCGATGCCGTCGATCACACCGATGATCTCGGCGATCTCGGTCGAGGCGCGTTCGATATCGGTCATCGCGGCGCGGGCGCGGACCACCACGCTGCCGCCGTCGCGCGCGTCGGCGCGGGTCCGCTCGACCGCGCGCGCCGCATCGGCGGTGCCGCTTGCGGCGTGGCGCATCGTTTCGGTGATCTCGTCCATCGCCGCGGCGGTTTCCTCCAGGCTCGCCGCCTGCTGCTCGGTCCGCTGCGACAGGTCGTCGGAGGCCTGGCGAATGTCCATCGCGCCCGCGCGGATGCCGCCGGTGGTGCTGGCCACTGCGGTCATCGCCGATTGCAGCGCGGACATGGCGTCGTTGAAATCGAGCTTCAGCCGATCGAACGGCGCGTCCAGCCGCGCGTCGATCCGCGCCGTCAGATCGCCGCGCGCCAGCGTGGACAGCCCCTGGCCGATGCTGGAGACGATCAGCGCGGTCTGTGTCGTCTTGGCCTGTTCGGCCTGGGCCAGCTGGTCGCGAAAGGCGGTCATGGACCGCGCCATCTGCCCCACTTCATCCCCGCGCTCGCCATGCGGGATCCGCGTGTCGATTCCGCCGGCGGCCAGCGCGCCCATCGCCGCGCGCAGGTCGTGCAGGGGGCGCACCACGGTGCGCAGCGCCATGGAAAGGCCCGCGGCCAGTCCGAGGACGGCGAGCAGCAGCGTCGCACCGATCAGGATCCAGCGCCCACGCGTGGCCGTCTGATCGGCTTGGTCGCGAAGCGTGGCGATCATGTCGTGCAGCGCGTCGATCCGGGCATCGGCGATCTTGGATGCATTGCGTTCGGCCGGGCGTACGCGTTCGCGGAAATGCGCCAGCCCGCCCATCCGGTCGCCCGCCATCGACAGGCGACCGACCGTCGCCAGTTCGGCCCGGACCTGATCCTGCGAGGGCAGATAGTCGGGCGAGGCCGCGGTCAGCGCGGGGTCGGCGCGCACGGCAGCCAGTTGCTGGGCGAATGTGTCCAGCCGATGGACGAACTTGTCCTGGATGACCTGTCGTTCGGCCGGGTCGCTCTCGATCACCAGGTTGAGCGCATCACGCTGCAACGAACGGCTGAGCGAGCGCGCCTCGGCGAGGAGGACCATCTGCGCCTCCGCCCGGGTCGCCGTCGCATTGGCGTCGGCCACCTGGCTTTCGATGCGCAGCGTCACCGCCGACAGGATGCCGAGCAATCCCATCGAGAGCAGCAGCGGCGCGATCAGGCGTGCGGTTACGCTTTTGAAAAACATGACAAAACCATGACAGAACGACCTCGGAGGAACGGTCGATCTTTGGGTCGTCACCTGTTATCGAAAGGTTAATGCGCGGTCGGTGCGGTCATGCAATTCCTGATCGAAGCCGATCAATTTTGCCGATGACCGGCCTTCTATAAGGGCGACACGCGCGCCAGCGGCGGGGCGGCATGGCGTAGTGCCCGCAGAATCAACGTCGCCAGTCCTAGGCCGGGCTGGCGCAGCGGCCGGGCGAATTGGAGGTGGAGCACCACGCGCGGCGCCGACCCGTCGTTCCAGAGCGCATGATCATAGCTGTCGTCGAACAACAGCGTCTCGCCCTCGGCCCAGCGGACGACCCTGTCGCGCAACCGCATCCGCGCATCGCCGTCACGCGGCACCGCCAGTCCGAGATGGCAGGTGATGAGCGCCTTGGTCAGGCCGTGCCGCACGGGCACATGCACCCCGGCGGGCAGCGCGGCGAAGGCGGCGTTGTGCAGACCCGGAATGCCGCTGAGCGTGCGCGCTGTCACAGGGCAGCGATCGGCCAGATCGCTGGCCGGCAGCCCGCCCTGCCACAGCATCTGGTCCCGCCACCCGGCGTCGCGCGCCTCGTCGCGGATCGCCCGCCATTCGCGGCGCAGCGTCGCGGTCCAGGCAAATTCCCGCACGTCGATCAACGGCCCCCGGGGAGCAAGCGAGGACGCCGCGATCGTCCGGTTGGTCGCCCGGCACAAGCGGCGCAGCAGCCAGGAGGTGTGCGCCTGGGGCTCCAGGATAGACGAATCGCCGTGCGGATGAAGGCGGAGGAGGCGCGCGCGCGACTGATGGCCGGACCCGGGACTCGCGCCCGATTCATGCCATATTGTCTCGACCGACGGGCGGTGGACACCGGCATTCATCACCTTGCTCATAACGCGCTTCACTTCCCCGGCCGCTCTCGCCCGACCGCTCCTTGGTCAAATTCGGGCCTGGTCTGTCCCAGGATCCGATCGGCGATTCTGCGATGGCTAGGCGCATTGTGGGTCGAAATCATGGCTGGGACGCCCCGGACCATGGCCATTTAGGGGCGGCTGGCGGCGTGGCGCGCGGCGCGATAAGAGGGGGCATGGCGTTCCCGACCCGCGCGATGCGCATCCCCGCCCCGTCGCTCCTGCTCCGGCCGAGGCTTTGGGGTTCGATCCTTTTGGGCCCGATGCTTTTGGGGCTTTCGCTCCCCGTCGACGGCCAGCAGGCGCCGCGCCCGACCCCGACTCCGACCGTCAATCCCTCGATCCCGCAGGGCAGTCCGGTTCCCGCCAGCGTCGCGCTGCCCAAGGCCAGCGACCCGCTGGCCCCGCTGCCGCCGATTCCGGGCGTCGACCTGTCGCCCTGGCTCTACAAGGGGTCGGACCTGCCGCAGGACAAGGCGTGGAAATTCGGGCGGCTGGCCAATGGCCTGCGCTTTGCCGTCCGTCGCAACGGCGTGCCGCCGGGGCAGGTGGCGGTGCGGGTGCGGATCGATGCGGGCTCGCTCAACGAACGCGATTCGGAACGCGGCTTCGCGCATCTGATCGAACATCTGTCCTTCCGTGGGTCGCAGCATGTGCCCGATGGTGAGGCCAAGCGGATCTGGCAGCGGCTGGGCGCGACCTTCGGTTCGGATTCCAACGCGACCACCACGCCCACCCAGACCGTCTACCAGCTCGATCTGCCCGGCGCGACCGAGGCGGGGCTGGACGAAAGCCTGAAGATCCTGGCGGGGATGATGTCCGCCCCCTCGATCACCGCCCAGTCGCTGGGGGCCGAGCGCCCGGTGGTGCTGGCCGAGCGGCGCGAACAGCCGGGGCCACAGGTCCGCTATTCGGACAAGGTGCGCGAGACCTTCTTTGCGGGGCAGCCGCTCGCCGAGCGGTCGCCGATCGGCCAGCTTGCGACGCTGGAGGCGGCGACGCCGGAGGCGGTGCGCGCCTTCCACGATCGCTGGTACCGCCCCGAACGCGCGGTGGTGGTGATTTCGGGCGATATGGACCCGGCACTGCTCGCGCGGCTGGTCGCGCGGAATTTCGGCGGCTGGCAGGGTCTCGGCCCGAGCCCGGCCGATCCCGATTTCGGGCAGCCCCGGGCGGATGCGCCGGTCGCGGGCGCGCTGGTCGAGCCGGCGATCCCGCCGGTCGTCGCCATGGCGGTGCTGCGCCCCTGGCATTATCAGGACGACACCGCGATCTTCAATCAGAAGCGGATGGTCGACATGCTGGCCGCGCGGCTCATCAGCCGCCGGCTGGAGAACCGCGCGCGCGCCGGGGGCAGCTTCCTGCAGGCCAGCGTGTCGCTCGACGACGTATCGCGCTCGGCCAACATGACCACGGTGAACATCGTGCCGATCGGCGACGATTGGGAAGCCGCGTTGAAGGATGTCCGCGCGGTCATCGCCGATGCGATGGCGGTCGCGCCCAGCCAGGCGGAGATCGACCGCGAACTGGCCGATTACGACGCGGCGCTGCGCACCCAGGTCGAAACCGCGCGGGTCGAGGCGGGGGCCAAACAGGCCGACGACATGGTCGGCGCGCTCGACATCCGTGAAACCGTCACCGCGCCCGAGACCTCCTATCAGATCCTGAAACAGGCGGTCGCCGCGCGGATGTTCACGCCCGAGACGGTGCTGGCCTCCACCCGCAAGATCTTTCAGGGCGCGGCGACCCGCGCGCTGGTCAACACCCGCACGCCGCAGCCCGATGCGATCGCCAAGCTGACCGCCGCGGTGAAGGCCGATGTCCGCCCGCTCGCCGAGCAGCGCGCGCGACAGGGGGCGATCAGCTTCGCGCAACTGCCCCGGCTCGGCCGTCCCGGCAAGGTCGTCGCGCGCGAGAAGGTGGCCGAACTGGGGGTCGAGACGATCCGCTTCGCCAATGGCGTGCGGATGCTGCTGATGGCCAATGACGGGGAGACCGGGCGTGTCTATCTGCGCGTGCGGTTCGGGCGCGGCTATGACGCGCTGCCCGCCGACCGCGAAAGCCCGATCTGGGCGGCGGACATGGCGTTGATGGCGGCGGGGATCGGCAAGCTCGATCAGGGCGATCTCGACCGGCTGACCGCCGGGCGGCGCATGGGCCTCGACTTCGACATCGATGACGACGCCTTTGCGATGACCGCGCTGAGCGCGCCCGGCGATTATGCCGACAATCTGAAGCTGATGGCGGCCAAGCTCATCGCGCCGCGCTGGGACGCCGCACCCGTCAACCGGGCCAGGGCGGCGATGCTGGCGGGCTATGACGGGTTCGACGCCTCGCCCGACAGCGTGCTGGGCCATGAACTGGAGCGATTGCTGCGCGACGGCGATCCGCGCTGGGGCACGCCGCCGCGCGAGGCGATCGTGGCGACCACGCCGCAGGCGTTCAAGGCGCTGTGGGCGCCCTTGCTGGCGTCGGGCCCGATCGAGGTCTCGATCTTCGGCGATGTGAAGGCGGACGAGGCGATCGCGGCGGTCGCGTCGAGCTTTGGTGCGATCCCCGCGCGCAAGGTCGACGCGACCCCGGCCCCGCCGATCCGCTTCCCCAAACATGGCGCGACGCCGGTCGTGCTGACCCATGGCGGCCCGGCGGACCAGGCGGCGGCGGTCATCGCCTGGCCGACCGGCGGCGGCGCGGGGGACGAGGCGACGCGCAGCACGCTCGACGTGCTGGCACAGGTCTTCTCGGACCGGCTGTTCGACCGGCTGCGTCAGCAGGCGGGGGCGAGCTACAGTCCGCAGGTCGGCAGCCAATGGCCGATCGGCCTGCCCGGCGGCGGGCGGATGATCGCGATCGGCATGGTCGCCCCCGACAAGGTCGACTTCTTCCTGGCGACCGCGCGCGACATCGCCGCCGACCTGGCCGCGCATCCGATCGGGACGGACGAGTTGCAGCGGATCAAGCGCCCGATGGCGCAGCGCCTGTTGCGCATGTCGTCGGGCAACCAGTTCTGGCTGCAACGGCTGGGCGGTGCAGCCTATGACCCGCAGCGGATCGAGGCGACGCGGCGCATGGCCGAACAGTTCGTCGCGATCGGCCCGGCGGATATCCAGAAGGTCGCGGCGCGCTATCTGCGCCCCGATACCGACTGGACGCTGAAGGTGGTGCCGCGCGGCAGGTGAGTTCCTCCCCGTCACGGGGAGGGCGCGCAACGATGTTTTCGGCGGGACGGAACGATGCTCCCGGAGCAGGGTTTCATCCGCCGACCGTCGCCGTGCGCCGCAATATCCGCGCCACCCTTTCGCTTTGTCCGCAATTCGGCTATGGCGCGCGCCGACATACCCTCCGAACAAGAGAAACCTGCATGAGCCTCCGCAACGTGGCGATCATCGCGCACGTCGACCATGGTAAGACGACCCTGGTCGATCAGCTGTTCCGCCAGTCGGGCACCTTCCGTGACAACCAGCGCGTCGAAGAGCGCGCGATGGATTCCAACGACCTCGAAAAGGAACGCGGGATCACCATTCTCGCCAAGCCGACCTCGGTCGACTGGACGCCCCCGGGTAGCGACGAATCCATCCGCATCAACATCGTCGACACCCCCGGCCACGCCGACTTCGGCGGCGAGGTGGAGCGCATCCTGTCGATGGTCGACGGTGTCGTCCTGCTGGTCGATTCGTCGGAAGGCGCGATGCCGCAGACCAAGTTCGTGACCGGCAAGGCGCTGGCGCTGGGCCTGAAGCCGATCGTCGTCGTCAACAAGGTCGACCGCGCCGACGCGCGTATCCAGGAAGTGCTGGACGAAGTGTTCGACCTGTTCGTCTCGCTCGACGCGAATGACGAGCAGCTTGACTTCCCGGTCCTCTACGCCTCGGGTCGCAACGGCTATGCCTCGACCGACATGGACGCGCGCGAAGGCACGCTGATCCCGATGTTCGAGACGATCGTGAACCATGTTCCGGCGCCGAAGGTCGAAGTCGAGGACGTGCCCTTCACCTTCCTGGTGACGCTGCTCGACCGCGACAACTTCCTGGGCCGCATCCTGACCGGCCGCGTCAATTCGGGCACGGTCAAGCTGAACCAGGCGATCCACGCGCTCGACGCCGACGGCAATGTGATCGAAACCGGCCGCGCGTCGAAGATCCTGTCCTTCCGCGGTCTGGATCGTGTGCCGGTCGAAGAGGCCAAGGCGGGCGACATCATCTCGCTGGCGGGTCTGGCCGTCGCGACGGTGGCGAACACCATCGCCGATACGAGCGTGAGCGAGCCGCTCAAGGCGCAGCCGATCGATCCGCCGACGCTGTCGATGCGTTTCGCGGTGAACGACTCGCCGATGGCGGGCCGTGAGGGCACCAAGGTGACCAGCCGCATGATCCGTGACCGCCTGATGCGCGAAGCGGAATCGAACGTCGCGGTGAAGGTCACCGAGAGCGACGACCGCGACAGCTTCGAGGTCGCCGGTCGCGGCGAACTCCAGCTCGGTGTTCTGATCGAGACGATGCGCCGCGAAGGCTTCGAACTGGGCATCAGCCGCCCGCGCGTGCTGTTCGGCGAGGACGAGGACGGCAAGAAGACCGAGCCGTATGAAACCGTCATCATCGACGTGGACGAAGAGCATTCGGGCACGGTCGTCGAGAAGATGAACCTGCGCAAGGCCGAGATGACCGACATGCGTCCCTCGGGCGGTGGCAAGACCCGCATCACCTTCTCCGCGCCGTCGCGCGGCATGATCGGCTATCATGGCGAGTTCCTGTCGGACACGCGCGGCACCGGCATCATGAACCGCCTGTTCGAGAAGTATGGCCCCCACAAGGGCAAGATTGAGGGCCGCAAGAACGGCGTCCTGATCTCGAACGGCGCCGGCGAAGCGCAGGGCTATGCGCTGGGTCCGCTCGAAGAGCGTGGCATCCTGTTCGTCGGGCACGGCGAGGCGCTCTATGAGGGCATGATCATCGGCGAGAACGCCAAGACGGATGACCTGGAGGTCAATCCGATGAAGGCGAAGCAGTTGACCAACTTCCGTGCGTCGGGCGGCAAGGACGACGCTATTCGCCTGACCCCGCCGAAGAAGATGACGCTGGAACAGGCGATCGCCTATATCGACGACGACGAAATGGTCGAAGTGACCCCGAAGTCGATCCGTCTGCGCAAGCGCTACCTCGACCCCAACGAGCGCAAGCGCGCCGCGCGCTCGAAGGCGGCGTAAGCAGGACAGGGGCCGGACGGAAACGTCCGGCCCTTTTTCTTTTGGGGTGATGCGACCCCGCGATCTGCGATTCCGCCCTCCGCGCAGGTCCGGCATGGCCGTCGACTATGCTCGGACCGAACGGTGCGTGAGAAAACGGCGCCCTTGTTCCCCGGAGCCCATTCCGTTTTCCCCCGATCCCGCCTATCGGCCTGCCACGCATCGATGGGTAGAAGGATAACCGGCATGAGGATCACCGCGCTGCTCGCACTGGCGATGGCCCCGGTCCCGGTTCCCGCCCCGGCGATGTCCGCCGTGGCACAGCCCCTGACCGTGAAGCCCCCGATCGTGCAGGCGCGATCGCCGATCCTGCGGTCCGAGTTCATCGACGCCGCGGCCCCCTATCCGCAGGCGCATGCCTCGACCATCGTGCAACTCCCTGACGGCACGCTCGCTGCCGCGTGGTTTGCTGGGTCGGGGGAAAGCCGTCCCGACGTCCGCATCTGGTTCGCGCGGCGCGGGCCTAGGGGGTGGGATGCGCCGGTGCCGGTCGCCGATGGCGTCAGCCCGGACGGGCAACGCTATCCCACCTGGAACCCCGTGCTGTTCCAGCCGGCGGCGGAGCCGCTCCAGCTCTTTTACAAGGTCGGTCCCAATCCGCGTGGCTGGTGGGGCATGGTGATCCGCTCGACCGATGGCGGCCGCCACTGGACGGCGCCCGAACGCCTGCCCGACGGCGTGCTCGGCCCGATCAAGAACAAGCCGGTCGTCGCCCCCGATGGCGCGTGGCTTTCCCCCTCCAGCCGCGAGGAGGGGACGGCCGAGGCCAATATCTGGTCGCTGCGGATCGAACGCAGCACCGACAGGGGCCGACACTGGACGGTCGGCCCGGCCATTGCCAGCCCGATGCATATCGAGGCGATCCAGCCGAGCATCCTGTTCCACCGCGACGGATCGCTGCAACTGGTCGCGCGCACGCGGCAGGGCGCGCTGGCGCAGAGCTGGTCGCGGGACAAGGGCGTCACCTGGTCGCCGATCGCGGCGATCGACCTGCCCAATCCCAATGCGGGCACCGATGCGGTGACACTGGCCGATGGGCGGCAGCTGATCGTCTATAACCACAGCGCCCATGCGCCTGCGACGCCGGGCGACGGGCCGCGCTGGCCGTTGAACATCGCGCTGTCGGACGATGGCGTGCGCTGGCGCGAGGTGCTGACGCTGGAGAGCAAGCCGATGCCCGACGGCTATGCCTATCCGGCGGTGATCCAGACGCGCGACGGGCTGGTCCATGTCACCTATACATGGAATCGCCAGCATATCCGCCATGTGGTGATCGATCCGCGCCTGTTGCGATAAGAGGCGAGTGCATTCCTCTCGCGCGGGGAGCTTGCGGAAATCTGGGGGATGCGGGAGCAGGGGCGTTCGATTAAACCGTCGCGATGACCATCAAGCCCCCCATTGGTCGCGATACGCGGCTGTGCATGTCCCTGTCGGCGCGGCCCGGCAATTTCGGTTCGAGCTTCCACAACCGGCTCTATGAACGGACCGGGCTCGATTATGTCTATAAGGCGTTCAGCACCACCGATCTGGCGGCGGCGATCGGGGGGATTCGCGCGCTGAATATTCGCGGCTGTGCGATTTCGATGCCGTTCAAGGAAGCGGTGATCCCGATGCTCGACGGGCTGGCGGGATCGGCGGCGGCGATCGACAGCGTGAACACCGTCGTCAATGATGACGGACGGCTGACCGGGTACAACACCGACTATGCGGCGGTGGTCGCGCTGATCGCCGGGATCGACCGCGCCATGCCGTTCGTGCTGCGCGGGTCGGGCGGCATGGCCAAGGCGGTGGTCGCGGCGCTGCGCGATTCGGGCTTCGCGCATGGGCTGATCGTCGCGCGCAACGAGGCGGCCGGGCGGGGGCTGGCCGACCTTTATGGCTTTGACTGGGCGGGCGAACTGGCGAAGGGCGCCTCGGAGACGCGCGGGGGCCTGCTCATCAACGTCACCCCGATCGGCATGACCGGCGGCAATGAGGATGACATCGCGTTCCCCGAAGCCACGATCGCCGACGCGGCAATCGTGTTCGACGTGGTGCAATATCCGCCCGAGACCCGTTTCCTGGCCACCGCCCGGACGCTCGGCAAACGGATCATCACCGGGACGGAGGTGGCGACGATTCAAGCCTTGGAGCAGTTCGTCCTCTATACCGGGGTCCGCCCCGATGCCGAACAGGTCGCCGATGCGGCGGCTTATGCCCGTAGCCTGGGCTGATCCACTATCATCGGTCGGCTTAAAGGCCCGCCATGGCCATCAGCACCGCCCATTCGGCATCGCCCACCGGAGACACCGAAAGTCGGGACTGACGCAGCATCGGCAGTGCGGCCAGACTGGCTTCGGCCTTCATCGCGGCCAGCGTGACAGGGCGGGGCAGTGCCCTATCGGGGGCGATCGCCACCGACACCCATCGGCCATCCGTGCCATCCGGTTGCGCGGCGCGGCTGATGGTGGCGACACCGACGGCGGCCTTGTCCTTGCCGCTATGATAGAAGAGCGCCGCGTCGCCCGGCCGCATCGCGCGCAGATGCCCGGCGGCGGCGGCGTTGCGTACGCCGTCCCATTCGGTCGCGCCGTCGCGCACGAGGTCGTCCCAGCCATAGCTGTCCGCTTCCGATTTCAGCAGCCAATGGGCCATTTCCCGCGTCCCTCCTGAACCGTGACTAAACACCACATTCCAACGTCATTCAGCCCGTTTGTGCCAATCAAGGCAATACGGACGCAAAGCTGCGTATTTTGGGATCGGCGGACCGGGCTGGCTGTATCGGAGGTTCGAAATGAACGGGTTTTTCAAGAAATTGGGTCTGGGCCTGGCGCTGGGCGCGACGGCCATGACCGTTGCGGCTCCGGCCGAGGCGCAGCGTTGGGGCCCCGGCTGGGGAGGCGGTGGCTGGGGTGGCGGCGGCTATTATCATCGCGATCGTGGCGGGGATGCGGTGGCGGGCGCTCTGCTGGGCGGCATCGTCGGGCTCGGCCTAGGCGCGGCAATCGCGAGCAGCAACCGGCCGCGCTATGTGCAGCGCGATTATTATTACGACAATGGCTACACGCCTTATTACGCGCCGCCGGCTCCTCCGCCTCCTCCGCCACCGGTGGTGTATGAATATCGCAGCTACACCCCGCGGTGCTGGAACGACTGGCGCTGGGACCCCTATTGGGGGCGCAGCGTGCCGGTGCGGGTCTGCAACTGACACAGGAGCGGCGTCGGGAGCCATCCCGGCGCCGCTTTTTCTTGGCAGCGCGCGCGAGTCGGCGTTAAGGCCCGGAGCATGACCGATATTGTCCCCGATCGCCTGTCCACCAACCCGGACAGCCCCTATTTCGACCAGGACCTCCTGCAGCGTGGCATTGGCATCCGCTTCAAGGGTGCCGAGCGCCGTGACGTCGAGGAATATTGCATCTCCGAAGGCTGGATTCGCGTCGCGCTGGGCAAGAAGGTCGACCGCCATGGTCGTCCCCTGACCCTCAAGCTCACCGGCGAGGTCGAGGCGTGGATCGAGAATCCGGCGCAGGACGACGCCGAGGGTTCGGACGAAGCCTAACGCCGGACCACCCCGGCGAAGGCCGGGGTCCAGTTGTAGTGCGCGGTCGAAGGCGAGGTGCTTTTGCCTCCCATGCGACCGTCAGCGCGTCATCGGCGTGATGGCATCTGGGCCCCGGCCTTCGCCGGGGTCGAAGAGAGTGGGGGGAGGGAAATCCCCAACCTCCGCTCAGGCTGAGCGAAGTCGAAGCCCACGGAACCCCGGCTTCCCCCACAAACGCGGCGCGGCCGTTACGCCGCCTCCATCGCCTCGCCCGCTTCCATCCAGCGCCTCTCCGCGTCGGCCAGTTTGTCGACCACCTCGGCATGGCGCTTGTTCAACTCGCCCATTGACAGTTTCGCATGGCGCGGTTCGGCCGCCGCCGGATCGGCCATGGCCTTGTCCAGCGCCTCGCGCTCGCGGGTCAGCTTGGCGATCTCGTCCTCGATCCCGCGCAGCGTCTTCTTCATCGCGTTGAACCGTTCGCGCTGCTCGGCCGACGCCTTTTTGTTCGCCGCCCGGTCGGCCTTGGAGGCGGCGTCGCCCTGGCCCGCATCGCCCTTCAGGACGAAGGCGATGTAATCGTCCAGCGTTCCGTCGAACTCGCGTGCGGTGCCATTGTCGACCAGCACCAGCCGGTCGGCGGTCATTTCCAGCATGTGCCGGTCATGGCTGACCAGCACGACCGTGCCCTTATAGGTGTTGAGCGCCTGCACCAGCGCCTCGCGCGCATCGACGTCCAGGTGGTTGGTCGGTTCGTCGAGGATCAGCATGTGCGGCGCGTCGCGGGTGATGAGCGCGAGCGCGAGGCGCGCGCGCTCACCGCCCGACAGCTTGCCGACCTTGGTCGTCGCCTTGTCGCCCGAAAAGCCGAACCGCCCCAATTGCGCACGCACCGCCGCCGGGGTCGCGCCGCGCATGATCCGGGTCATATGCTCCAGCGCGGTGTCGTCGGTGTCCAGTTCCTCCACCTGATATTGGGTGAAGTAACCGACCCGCATCTTGCCGCTGGCGGTCATGTCGCCCTCCATCGGCGTCAGCTGCGCGGCGAGCAGGCGGGCGAGCGTCGTCTTGCCGTTGCCGTTGCGGCCCAGCAGGGCGATGCGATCGTCCGGGTCGATGCGCAGGTTCAGCCGCTTGAGAATCGGCGTCTCGGCATAGCCGACGCTGGCGAGGTCCAGCGTGATGAGCGGCGGGCGCAGCTGATCGGGATCGGGGAAGTCGAAGGACAGCGACGGATCGTTCGCCATTTCGGCGATCGGCTGCATCCGCGACAGCATCTTGGCGCGGCTCTGCGCCTGCTTGGCGGTCGAGGCGCGGGCCGAGTTGCGCGCGATATAATCCTGCAGCTTGGCGCGCTGCGCGTCCTGATTCGCCTTGGCGGCGGCGAGTTGCGCCATCCGTTCGGCCCGCTGCCGCTCGAACGAGTCGTAGCCGCCCGGATAGAGCGTCACCTTGCCGTTCTGCAGATGCAGGATGTGGTCGACGACATTGTTCAGGAAGTCGCGCTCATGGCTGACCAGCAGGATCGTCGCGCGATAGGATTTGAGGAAATCCTCCAGCCACATCACCGCTTCGAGGTCGAGGTGGTTCGACGGTTCGTCGAGCAGCAGCACGTCGGGCGCCGAGAAGAGCAAGGCCGCCAGCGCCACGCGCATCTTCCACCCGCCCGAATAGCTGGACAGCGGACGCGCCTGCATCGCTTCGTCAAAGCCCAGCCCCTGCAGGATGCTGGAGGCGCGCGCGGGCGCGGTATAGGCGTCGATGGCGATCAGCCGTTCGTAGATGTCGCCCAGCTTTTCGGGATCGCTCTCGGTCTCGCTCCGCTCAATCAGCGTGGCGCGCTCGACATCGGCGGCCAGCACCGTGTCGAACGGGGTGGCGGTGCCGTCCGGGGCTTCCTGCGCGATATAGCCGAGTCGGGCACCCTTGGGCATTTCGGCGGCACCGTCATCGGCCTCCAACTGGCCCGCGATCACGCGGACGAGCGTCGACTTGCCCGCGCCGTTGCGGCCGATCAGGCCGACCCGGCTGCCGGGGGGAAGGGCCGCGGATGCACCGTCGAGGATCGTGCGGCCGCCCAGGCGCACGGTGATGCCATTCAGATTGAGCATGGCGGCGCGCCTAGCAAATTCCGTGCGCCAAGGGGAGGGGGCGCGTCCCGTGGATCGAACGATCGCCCCGGACATGCGAAGGGCCGGGAATCCCGGCCCTTCGTCGTCATCGGATCGTGATGCGGATCAGCGCGCGGCGATGCTGGTCGGCGTGGCGGGCGGCCAGTTCTGCGCCCCGCACTTCCGGTGCATCCATTCGGCGCGTTTGTTCCAGCACATCGCGTCGAGGCGCGGCATGGCGATGGTGAAATGCTGTTCGCGCCCGACATAGCGGGGGAAGCGCTGCTCGCCATAGGGCACCAGGCTGTTGCGCAATTCGCGCATCCGCGTGACCGCCAGTTCGCCCAGATGCCCGCGCGGGGTGAAGACTGCCTGATGCGCGATCGAACCCGCCGTCTGGCAGAAGCCGAGCTGCCCCGACACCGAGGAGAAGCTGGCATAGGTGCGCGTGCCATATTGGTCGAGCGCGTTCTGCCCCTCCTTCACGGTCTTGCTGGTGCGCTTGAAATAGGCCGCCAACTTGTCGAACGCGCCCTTCAATTCGCCCTCGTGGTCTTTCAGGATGGCGTTATAGTTGACGACGGTCGAAAGCATCGGCTCGAACTGGCATTGCAGGGCCGCGACGTTCAACGCCGCGCGCATGTTCCACAACAGGCCAGCACGCAGCTCCGCCGGGGTCGCGCCGGGCAGGGGCTGGGCGATGCCGGGTTCGTCGCCCTGGACCGGCTTGCCCTGGAAATCATAGGACTTCAGGAAGAACTGCGCCGATGCGGGTGCCGCGGCACCCATCCCCCAAAACGCCGCGCCAGCGACCAGCGCGGTCCGCACCAATTTCATTTCGTTCCGATCCTTCCCCCGCAGGGCTTTCAAGCGTCGCGAAACATAACGCTTTTCCGTGTTTTCCCCAACTGGAAATCGCCGCTTCACGATCGGTTAAGGCGCTTTTGTCGTTACGCAACTGTAGCGATGCGGTGGCTCGGTTCGCGCCATTACCCGCGCGGCAAAAGATCGTCCCGCCCAATAAAAAGGCCGCCCGGTCGCCCGGACGGCCCCTTTTCGTCTGGGTTGCCCCGGACGATGATTACATCGCGTTCGACGCGTTGGTCGCCACGGTGTCGTTCGACATCACCATGTCGTTGCCCATGGTGTCGTTGGCCATCACGCCACCGTTCATGGCGCCGTCGACGGCGGTCATGTTGTCGGTCGCCGTGTCCATGCTCTCGGTGGCGTTCATGTCGGTGACCATGTTGGCGTCGGTGGTGTTCTCGGTCTTCGAGCCGCAAGCCGAAACCGCGAGCGCCGCGCCGGCGATGATCGAGCCCGTCAGGACCTTGGAGATGATTGCACGCATTGGAAGCTCCTTGATATTAAGGATTTGGAACGGCTTGCTGGCCCTATTTACCCAAATCGAAGTGGACATTAATCGGATACCGCCTGGTCCTCAAGTCTCGATTTGTCGGACGGGGACGTCAGGGTCGCGAGAAACGCCGAAAAGCTCAACGCCAGCGCCTCGTCAAAGGTTTCCAGCGAACGGCCTCCATTGATCGAAAAAAGGCTGGTCACCGGAAATTCGGGAAGGCCGCATGGCACGATGCCGCCGAAATGGGACAGGTCGGGGGCGATGTTGATCGCAAAGCCGTGCAGCGTGACCCAGCGGCGCACGCGGACGCCGATCGCGCCGATCTTCGCCTCGCTGCCGCCGTCACGCGTCCAGATGCCGACCCGCCCCTCGGCGCGAAAGCTGTTCACGCCCAGCCGGGCGAGCGCGGCGATCAGCCAATCCTCCAGCGTGTGGACGAAATGGCGCACGTCGCGCCCCCGCCGGTTCAGGTCCAACACCAGATAGCCGGTGCGCTGACCGGGGCCATGATAGGTATATTTGCCGCCGCGACCGGTCTGGAACACGGGAAAGCGCGGATCGACCAGATCGACCGGATCGGCGCTGGTTCCGGCCGTATAGACCGGCGGATGTTCGAGCAGCCAGACCAGTTCGCGGGCCTCTCCGGCGGCGACGGCGGCGGCGCGCGCCTCCATTTCGGCCAGCGCCTGGTCATAAGGGGTCAGGCCGGGGCTGACGCGCCATTCGATAGCGGTGATGTCGGGGTCATGGGTCACGATGGCGGGTATCTGCGCCTCGACCGGCGGGGATGCAAGTCGCGCAGCGGCGGGGAAAAGGCGCGGCGGCTCGCCTGGCGCGGGACGGGGTCCGCCCAAGTCCAGTACCGGTCCAGTTCGGGGACATGGCCGGGTCGGGACATGGCCGGGCGATGGCATTGGCGCTAGCGATCGGCTAGGCACGATGGCCCGCAGGGCATGTCGGCGGCGCGGGGCCGGAACAGGGAGGCAGGATGACCGTCAGGATCGGATCGTTATGGGACAGCACGCAGCAGGTGCTGGCGGGACGGGCCGGGATGCTCGCCCCCTTTGCCGCGATCGGCTTCGTCCTGCCCAGCGTGATGCAGCTTCTGCTGCTGCCCGGCACGACCCAGACCCCGGGCGCGGCGATGGGGATCGTCGCCATCGTGGTGATGCTGGTATCGATCGGGCTCAGCCTGTGGGGGCAGATGGCGATCATGGCGCTGGCCACCCATCCCGCGACGACGCAGGGGGCGGCGGCGCACGCCGCGATGGCGCGCCTGCCCGCGACGCTGGGGATCGTGGCAATCATGGTGCTGGTCGCCGCCGCGGTGATGGTCGTGCCGGTCGTGGTGCTGGGGATGTCGGGTTATGATTTCGAGGCGGCGATGGCGGCGGCGGGCAATCCCGCGCGGATGCCGGCCGTGCCGGCGGGGGCTGCGCTGTTCGTCCTTGCCTATATGCTGGTGACGGGGGTGGTGGCCATCTGGCTTGGGATGCGGTTGATCCCGGTCTATGCGGTGGTGCTCAATGAGCGGCGCGGGCTGGGGGCGTTTCGCCGTTCGATCGCGCTGACGCGGCGCATGACCTGGCGGCTGCTTGGCGTCACGCTCTTGTTCGGTATCGTCCTGACCGTCGCGACGCTGGCGGCGCAGGGGGTGACGGGCATCGCCTTCCGTCTGATCCTGGGGGCCGAGCGGATCGCCTGGGCGCAGGGGATCGCGGCGCTGGCCGGATCGATCGTCACCGCGGGTTTCATGACCCTGGCCTATGTGTTCGTTGCCCGGCTTTATGTGGCGACGGCCGATCGGGCGGCATCGCCCCCGGCCATGGCCGTAATGGAGGATGGCGCGCCATCTTTGTGATGCAGATCGATATTGCCGCCACGCTGGCCGATGCCTGGGCGATGTTTCGCCGGGATCGCGACCTGCTGATCCGGATCGCCGGGCCGTTCCTGTTCTGGCCGGCGCTCGCCCTGGGCCTGCTCGTTCCGCCGCCGCCCATGCCCGACGAGGCGGCGGCGGAGGCGACCGCGCGCGCCATGATGTGGATCGACGCGGTCGGCGCATGGGCGGGCCATTATGGTGCCTGGTATTTTGCCAGTTACGTCGTCGGCATGATCGGCACCGCCACGATGCTGTCGTTCGAACTGGGCGGCGGCGCGCCGACGGTCGGACAGGCATTGCGGCGTGCGCTGGCCATGGCCCCGCGCTTCCTGCTGGCGATGATACTGGTCGCTCTGCCGGTCGGGGCGGGCATGCTGCTCTATATCCTGCCGGGCGTGTATATCGCGGGACGGCTGCTGGTCGTCGGGCCGGTGCTGTTCGCCGAACGGCGGATGCCCGCGCTGGCCGCCATCGGGCGGTCGGTAATACTGACGCGCGGCACCGGGCTGGCCATGGCCGGGCTGGCGGCCTGCACCTATCTGGGCGGCATCGTCGCCACGCAGCCCTTTCTCGCGCTGCTCGATCTGGTGCAGGGCGGGGGGCCGGGCAAGCTGGTCGTGGTCGCCCTGCTCCAGATCGGGGCGGCGGCGGTCACGATGGCCGCGGGTGTGGCGCAGGCGCTGATCGCGGTGGCCGCCTATCGCCGGCTGGCGAGCCGGGGGATCTGAGGCGCGGCGTCGTCCGGCAACAGGCCGAGGTCGCGCGGATCGGGGAAGGTCTCCAGCGCCCGCGCGATCGGGGTGAATCCCTGCGCGCGGTAAAAGCCCAGCGCGGAGGGGTGGTCGAGCGTGCAGGTGTGCACCCACACCCGCGTCACATGCTGCGTCCAGGCGCGCATCAGCGCCTGCGCCATCAGCCATCGGCCATGGCCGCGACCCGCCAGTTCGGGGACCAGCCCGAAATAGCTGACCTCGCATTCGCCGGGCTGGCGATGGTCGAGTTCGAGCAAGCCGACCTCGATCCCCGCGCGATCGACGACGGCAAAGACCGAGACGGCGGGGTGATGGATGATCGCGGTCAGCATCGCGTCGTCCATCACCAGCCGCGAGAACCAGAGCCAGGGCGCACCGACACGCCGGAACAGCGTGCGATATTTGGCCGGATCGGGTTCGCGCCATGCGACGAGCGCCAGCGGCGACGCGGGCATGGGCCGGGCGCGGGGCCGTTCGCGCATCTCCAGCGTCGTGACGACCGTCGCGATCTCGCCCGGATCGACGGGGATCAGCGCCATGGGCCCCTCACTCCCAGGTGGCGAGGGGCGGCAGGCTCATCAGGATGGCATCGATATTGCCGCCGGTCTTCAGCCCAAACAGCGTCCCGCGATCATAGACCAGGTTGAACTCGGCATAGCGCCCGCGCCATGCCAGCATCGCCGCCCGATCCGCCTCGGTAAAGCCGCTGTCCATCCGCCGCCGGACGATCCGGGGAAAGATGTCGAGGAACGCCTGGCCCACATCGCGGGTGAACGCGAAATTGGCGGCGAAATCGCCTTCCAGATGATCGTAGAAGATGCCGCCGACGCCGCGATGGACCTGGCGATGCGGGATGTAGAAATAGTCGTCGGCCCAGGCCTTGAACCGGGGATAATGGCCCGGGTCATGCGCGTCGCAGGCGGCCTGCATCGCCGCATGGAAATCGGCGGTGTCCTCGGCGACGGGCAGCGGGGGATTGAGGTCCGCGCCGCCGCCGAACCAGCGCTTCGTCGTGGTCAGGAAGCGGGTGTTCATATGGACCGCGGGCACATGCGGATTGGCCATGTGCGCGACCAGGCTGATCCCCGTCGCCACGAAACGCGGATCGTCGCCCGCACCATGGATGGTCTTGGCGAACGGCCCCTCGAAGGTGCCGCCGACGGTCGAGACATTCACCCCGACCTTTTCGAACACCTTGCCCTTCATCACGCTGCGCACGCCGCCGCCGCCGGGTTCGCCGCTCGGGTCGGTGCGGTCCCAGGCGGTGTAGGCGAAGGAGGCATCCGATCCGGCCTCGCGCTCGATCGCCTCGAACTCGGCGCATATGCGATCGCGCAGGCTCTCGAACCACAGGCGGGCGGCGTCTTGCTCGGCGTCGAGCGCGATATCGGGTGTACGGCTGGTCATGACGGCGAGCTTGTCCATGCGCAGAGAGAAGAGGTCAATCGGCGATTCGGCCCCAGCCGGTCTGGCGGCGGGCCTCGGCCATCAGGATGCCGCCCGTGATCGCGACGTTGAGCGAACGGACGCCGGGGCGCATCGGCACGCGCACCCGGATATCGGCGGCGTCATGCACCATCGGCGGCACGCCCGCGCCTTCGGAGCCCAGCAGGATCACATCGTCGGGGCGGAACGCCATGTCGGGCAGCGGGATCGCGCCCGCCGTGGTCGCCAGCACGATCCGGCCCGGCGTGGCGGCGCGAAACACGTCCCAGTCGGCATGCCGCACGACCTCCGCCAGCGCGGCATAGTCCATCGCGGACCGCGCCAGCGCCCGGTCCGAATAGGGAAAGCCCATCGGTTCGATCAGGTCGACCGCGATGCCGAAACAGGTGGCGGTGCGGATCAGCGTGCCGACATTGCCCGCGATATCGGGCGCGTGCAGGGCAAGGCGCATCAATGGCCGGGGAAGGCCACCAGCGCATCGACCGTGACGCCGTCGGAGCGCAGCTTGTCCGCGCCGCCCAGGTCGGGCAGGTCGACCAGGAATTGCGCCTGGTTCACCACGCCGCCGGCCTTGCGGATCAACCGGATGGCGGCGCGCGCGGTGCCGCCGGTGGCGATCAGATCGTCGACCAGCATGACCCGCGCGCCGGGGACCAGCGCATCCTCATGAATCGCGATCCGGTCCTGCCCATATTCCAGCGCATAATCCTCCGCGATGGTGGCGCCCGGCAGCTTGCCGTCCTTGCGGATCAGCAGCACGCCGGCGTTCAGCGGCACGGCGAGCGCGGCGGCGAACAGGAAGCCGCGCGCCTCGATCCCCGCGATCAGATCGATCGGCCCCTGCGTGGCGGACGCCATCCGCTCCACCGTGCGGGCCATGCCGCTGGGGTCGAGCAGCAGGGTGGTGATATCGCGGAACTGGATGCCGGGCCTGGGGAAGTTCGGGATGGTCCGGATCAGGGCCTTCAGATCGTCATTGGCGCTCATGGCGGCTGTCATGGGCTAGGCGGGCGCGGGGGTAAAGGGGGAAGGGGACGCCGCCCATTCCCGAGTTCGCCCGGAAACCGCGCTGTGCGCTCCGGCTGCGTGACGGGTGGCGCGCGGCGGCCCGAAACGCGGGCGGTTGCCGGCGAGGGAACCGCCCCTCGGCGCTCATACGGGTAAGCCGGGCCTCAATGCTTCACGTCGCGCCAGACATTCTGATACGCGCCCCAGGCCAGGAAGCAGAAGATCAGGATGAACACGAACGCGCCGATTCCGGCCGCATGGCGCGATTCCAGCTTGGGCTCGGCGGTCCAGGTCAGGAAGGCGGCGACGTCCTTGGCCATCTGGTCGCGGGTCGCCAGCGTGCCGTCGGTATATTGCACCTGCCCGTCCGAGGTCAGCGGTGGTGGCATCGCGATGTTGAGGTTCGCGAAATAGGGATTGTAGTGCAGCCCCGTCGGCGTCTTGATGTCCGGGAATTTGCGCAGCAATGCACCGGGCTGGTTGCGATAGGCATCGGGGCCGACCAGCGAATAGATGTAGTTGGTGCCGTCATGCCGCGCCTTGGCCATCAGCGACAGGTCGGGCGGCAGCGCGTTGTTGTTCGCCGCGCGCGCCGCGACCTCGTTGGCGAAGGGCGAGGGGAAATGGTCCGAGGGCACGTTCTTGCGCGTCGTCGCCTCGCCCGTTTCCGGGTTGATGCTCGGCTGTTCGCTCACCCACTGGGTGGCGATCGCCTTCACCTCGGGGTCATTATAGCCCAGGTCCTTCAGGTCGCGGAACGCCACCAGCCGCAGCGAATGGCAGGCCGCGCAGACCTCCTTGTACACCTGAAAGCCGCGCTGGAGCTGGCGGCGGTCGAACCGGCCGAAAATGCCGTCCGACGCCAGATGCGCCTGTTTGGGGTGGAGGTGGAACTCCTCCTCGGCGGTGGGAGCGGGCGGGTCGGAGACGAGCCCTGACACGCTGCCCCACAGCGCGATGGCGAGGACGAGGGTGAAGGCCGCCCCGACCAGGAATGCGATGCCACGAACCATGTTCTAGATCCTCTCTCGGTTCGCGTCAGGCCAGAGCCGATGGGGTGGGGGCCGACTGGGTGGGAGCCGTGCCGCCATGTCTGGCGAGCACCGCCTCGGTGATCGAATGGGGCAGCGGCGCGGGCCGCTCCGTCCGCGCGATCCAGGGCAGGATCACCAGGAAGTGGAGGAAATAATAGGCCGCCGTGATCTGGCTGAGGATGATGAAGAACGGCGTCGCGGGCGAGCCGCCGCACCAGCCGAGCAGCAGCACGTCGACCACCAGCACCCAGAAGGCGACCCGGGCTTTGGGCCGGAAATTGTTCGACCGCACCGGCGAACTGTCCAGCCAGGGGAGGAAGAACAGCAACAGGATCGACCCGAACATCGCCAGCACGCCCCACAGCTTGGCGGGCAGGATGAAGTCGGCGGTGAAGGCGCGCAGGATCGCATAGAAGGGCCAGAAATACCATTCGGGCACGATATGCGCAGGCGTCGAGAGCGGGTTGGCCGGGATATAATTGTCCGGGTGCCCCAGATAATTGGGGAAGAAGAACAGCATCACCGAAAAGACCAGCAGGAACACGCCCAGCCCGACGGCATCCTTGGCGGTGTAATAGGGATGGAAGGGCACCGTATCCTGCTCGCCCTTCACGTCCACGCCGGTCGGGTTGTTCGAACCCGGAATGTGCAGCGCCCAGATATGCAGGATGATGACGCCCGCGATCACGAAGGGCAGCAGATAGTGAAGCGAGAAGAAGCGGTTGAGCGCGGCATTGTCGGGCGCGAACCCACCCAGCAGCCAGACGCGGATGGTGTCGCCGACCAGCGGGATCGCCGAGAAGAAGCCGGTGATGACCTGCGCGCCCCAGAAGCTCATCTGTCCCCAGGGGAGCACATAACCCATGAAGGCGGTCGCCATCATCAGCAGGAAGATGACGACGCCGAGCAGCCACACCATCTCGCGCGGCGCCTTGTACGATCCGTAATAGAGGCCGCGGAAGATATGCGTATAGACGACGATGAAGAACATCGACGCGCCGTTGGCGTGAGCATAGCGCAGGAACCAGCCGGCGTTCACGTCGCGCATGATGCTTTCGACCGAGTCGAAGGCAACTCCGGCATTGGCGGCATAATGCATCGCCAGCACGACGCCGGTGATGATCTGGATGGCGAGCGCCGCGCCCGCCAGCACACCGAAATTCCAGAAATAATTCAGGTTGCGCGGCACCGGATAGCCGGCCCCCACCGCGTTATAGACGAGGCGCGGCAGCGGCAGCTTCTCGTCCAGCCAGCGCATGACCGGCTGCTTGGGTTCATAATGCTTGGCCCAGGGAAAGCTCATGGTCCGGTCTCCCCTTACGCTGCCGTGCCGACCGTGACGGTCGTGTCGGTGTCGAATTTGTAATCGGGCACGAACAGGTTCTTGGGCGCCGGACCCTTTCGGATGCGCGCCGCCGTGTCATAGGCCGAGCCATGGCACGGACAGAAATAGCCGCCATAGGGGCCCTTGTTCTCGCCCTCGCCCGCGCCCAGCGGCACGCAGCCCAGATGGGTGCAGACGCCCAGCGTGATCAGCCAGTTCTTCTTGCCCGGCTTGGTCCGCTCCGCCAGCGTCTGGGGATCGCGCAGATCGGACAGCGGCACGGCATCCGCCTCGGCGATTTCCTTGGGCGTCAGGTTGCGCACGAACAGCGGCTGCTTGCGGAAGCTGGCCTTGATCGCCTGGCCCGGCGCGATCTTCGACAGGTCGATCTCGGTGGTGGACTGGGCGAGGACGTCGGCCGACGGATTCATCTGGTTGACGAGCGGCAGGACGATCGCCACTGCGCCCACGCCCGCGAAGGACGCGGCGGCGATGTTGATGAAATCCCGGCGGCGGGGGTCGTCGACCGTTTCCTCGAATGGCTCCGGGGCTTCGCCCGGGGGTACGGTGCTCTCCGTCATCGCCATTCGTCCTGTCCCTCCACCTTGATTGCGTACACGCCGGTACACCGTGACGGTCGTGCCGGATTGTCCCCGGTCCTTCGCCGCCCCTCCAAGTCCGTCCGCGAAGAACGGTCCGCCAAGTTAGCCCTGCTCGACCGGCTTTGCCAATCCCCTTTGCAGCACGTCCCCGGCCTTCGCCCAGGAACCATGGCCGCCCGTGCGGGGTTTCGGAACGATGGACGCGGATCGCACGCGACGGAGCCGGTGTTGCGCGGCCGGGCTGGCAGAAGGAGAGGAACGATGACCCTGAACAGGACGGGGTGGACGGCGGCGTTGCTGGCGGGCGTGCTGGCGCTGGGCGGATGCACCGATGGCTATGGCTATAGCGGGGTGTCGGTCGGTGCGGGGAGCGGCGGCTATGGACCGGGCTATTATGGTGGCGGACCCTATGGCGGCTATGATTATGCGCCGTCCTATTATGGCTGGTATAACGACTTTTATTATCCGGGCACGGGCGTCTACGTCTATGATCGGTATCGCCGGCCCTATCGTTGGGACGATGGCCAGCGCGCCTATTGGCAGGGGCGGCGCGATGCGTGGCGAGGCGGGCCGATCCGGGATCAGTGGCACGGATGGGGACGCCAAGGCTGGCGCGGGGATCGCGGTTTCCGGCCACCGCCGCCCGCGCCCGGTGCGGAGCGCTGGCGTGGCGGCGATCGCGGGCCGGGCTTTCGCGGACCTCCCGGCGGGCCAAGGGGGCCAAGGGGGCCGCGTTGACGGATCCACGATCGATCCGTGATGCGGCGGATCGGGCCCGGCGAGTCGGGCCGGGCGAAGCGGCTATGCCACCGGCCGGTGAATCCCGCATTCCACCTTGTCGAACCCGCGCCAACGGCCGGCGCGCGGATCCTCGCCGGGCTTCACCTTGCTGGTGCAGGGCGCGCAGCCGATCGACAGATAGCCTTCGGCCTCCAGCGGATGGCGTGGCAGGTCATGGTCGGCAAAATAGGCGTCGAGCGCCACCTTGTCCCAATCCGCCAGGGGATTGAGCTTCAACCGCCCATCCTCGACCTCGAAGCGGGGGAGCGCGCGGCGGGTGCCCGCCTGGAACCCCTTGCGCCCGGAAATCCACGCCTCGAACGGCGCGAGTCCCCGCGCCAGCGGCTCGACCTTGCGCAGGTCGCAACAGCCATCGGGGTCATAGCCGTGGCGGATGCCATCGGGGTCTTTTTTCGCCAGCAGCGCGGGGGCGGGCCGGATCACCCGCACGTCGGTCAGCCCCAGCCGTGCCACCAGCATGTCGCGATAGGCGAGCGTCTCGGCAAACATCTTGAGCGTGTCGGTGAACACCACCGGCGTCGCCGGATCGGCCTGCGCCACCATATGCAGCAGCACCGCCGATTCGGTGCCGAAGGACGACACCGCCGCGATCTGGCCATGCAGTTCGCCGGTCAGCAGCGTGCGCAGCATCTCCGGCGCCGGGATGCCCGCGAACCGCGCCTGATAGGCGGCGGCATCCTCCGCTCCATAAGCGGGGCGGACATCGATCCGGTCGAGCCGGCGCGGATCAGCCATGCCGCCGTTTCCACACCGGCACGCGGGCGTCGGCGGCCTTCTGATAGGGCAGCGGATAGAGGCCCAGCAGCGTGTCGAGCGTCGCCCGGTCGATCGGCGCTTGCGGCGCGAAACTGTCGAAGCCGCAGCGGCGCATATGCGGGATCTGGTCGACCAGCACGTCGCCCGCCGCGCGCAGTTCGCCCGTGAACCCCGCCTCGCGCAGGATGCGCGCGGACGAATAGCCGCGTCCGTCGCGAAAGGTGGGAAAGCTGATCTCGACCAGCGCGATCTGCTCCAGATGCGGCAGCAGTTCGCGCGCATCGTCGCCCGCCTCCAGCCGGACGGCGGTGGCGTTGCTCTGGCCCATGAACGCGTCCAGCGTCACCGCCGGTTCGTCCTGCACCATATCGTCGCGGAAGCGCAGCAACGCCGCGCCGGGACCTGCGTTCGCGGTGATCGGATCACCCATAGATCGCCTCCTTGAACGGCTGCATCCCCACGCGGCGATAAGTGTCGAGGAACCGCTCGTCCGTCTCGCGTAGCGCCACATAGCGGTCGGTGACGCGCTCGATCGCGTCGACGACCCCGTCTTCGTCGAAGCCGGGGCCGGTGATCTTGCCGAGCGACACGTCCTCCGCCCCCGATCCGCCGAGCAGCAGCTGGTAATTCTCGGTGCCCTTCTTATCGACGCCCAATATGCCGATATGCCCGGCATGATGATGGCCGCAGGCGTTGATGCAGCCCGAGATCTTCAGCTTCAACTCGCCCAGCTCGCGCTGCCGCCCGGCAAAACGCGCGCTGATCTTCTGCGCCACCGGGATCGAGCGGGCATTGGCCAGGCTGCAATAATCCAGCCCCGGACAGGCGATGATGTCCGAGATCAGGTCGAGATTGGCCTCGGCCAGCCCCGCCCCGCGCAGCGCGGTCCAGATCGCGTGCAGATCGGCCTTGCGGACATGCGGCAGGACGATGTTTTGCGCATGGGTAACGCGCAACTCGTCATGGCCATAGCGTTCGGCGAGATCGGCCATCAGGTCGATCTGGTCGGCCGAGGCGTCGCCGGGGATGCCGCCGATCGGCTTCAGACTGATGGTGACGATGGCATGGCCGGTCTGCTTGTGCGCGGCCACATTCCGGTCGAGCCAGCCCGCGAAATCGGGGTCGGAGCGGTCCACCGTCTCGGGCGCGTCGGCGGCGAAATCGGGGCCGCCGAACATCGCGGTGATCCGTTCCAGCTCGGCGACCGGCGGGTCGATGCCGAGGTCGCGGATCGCGGCGAACTCCGCCTCCACCTGCTCGCGATAGGCATCGACACCGATCTCGTGCAGCAGGATCTTGATCCGCGCCTTGTAGATATTGTCGCGACGGCCATAGCGGTTATAGACGCGCAGGCACGCCTCCAGATAGCTCATCAGATGGTCGGCGGTGATGAAGTCCTTCACCTCATGCGCGATCATCGGGGTGCGGCCCATGCCGCCGCCGGCGAAGATCTTCGCGCCCAGCACGCCGTCCCGCTCCAGCAACTGGATGCCGATATCGTGCAGCCGCATCGCCGCGCGGTCCTCGTCCGCGGCGATCACCGCGATCTTGAACTTGCGCGGCAGATAGGTGAATTCCGGGTGGAAGGTCGACCATTGCCGGAGCAGCTCGGCCCAGGGGCGCGGATCGGCGACTTCGTCCGCAGCGGCACCGGCGAACTGGTCCGACGAGATGTTGCGGATGCAATTGCCCGAGGTCTGGATGGCATGCATCTGCACCGTCGCCAGCTCGGCGAGGATGTCGGGCGCATCGGCCAGCTTGATCCAGTTATACTGGATGTTCTGCCGCGTGGTGAAATGGCCATAGCCGCGATCATATTTGCGCGCGATATGGCCCAGCATCCGCATCTGTCGCGAATCCAGCGTGCCATAGGGTACCGCCACCCGCAGCATATAGGCGTGGAGCTGAAGATACAGGCCGTTCATCAGCCGCAGCGGCTTGAACTGGTCCTCGGTCATTGCGCCCGACAGGCGGCGGCTCACCTGATCGCGGAATTCCTCGACGCGGGCATCGACGATGCTCTGGTCATATTCGTCATAGCGATACATCGGATACTCTTCTTCAGATGACCCAGGCGCCCGCGTCGGGATCGGCGGGCTTGAGCGTCAGGTCGGGACGCACCGTGGGGCCGAGCGCGCGGATACGGTCCTTGATATGCGCGGGGCGGGGGCCGTCGGGCGTCGCCGCGGCATCGATCAGATAGGGGACGTTGACCCGTCGCGCGCCCTCCTCGGCCTGCAGGATTGCCTCGCCCTGCGCGCCGACATCGACCGCGTCCTCGACATGGCGCGACCAGTCGCGGCCCGTCCACCAGACCACGTCGCCCGTCGCCAGGTCGTTGCCGGTCAGCAGCTTCATGCGTTCATCCCTTCCGCCACACGGGCCCAGCGCGCCAGCTTGTCCTCGGCATCCGACAACAGCACGACCTCGCCGACCACGATGATCGCCGGGCTTTGCACCTTCTCCCGCTCGACCATGGGGCCGAGATCGGCGAGCAGCGTGCGCACCGCGCGGTGCCCCTCCAGCGTGCCGCGCTCCAGCACCGCGACCGGCATGTCGGGGGCGACGCCATCGGCCATCAACTTGTCGGCGATGCCGTTCGCGGTCGCGACGCCCATATAGATGACGAGCGTCCGGCCCTGGCCGGCGAGCCCCTGCCAGTTCTGGTCGGTCAGCCCCTTGCACTGGCCCGCGACGAAGGACACCGCCGAAGCATGGTCGCGATGGGTCAGCGGCAGCATCGCCTCCGCCGCGCAGCCGAGCGCGGCCGAGACGCCGGGAATCACCTCGACCGGGAGCCCGGCGGCGCGCACCGCCTCCACTTCTTCGCCGCCCCGGCCGAAGATGAACGGATCGCCGCCCTTCAGGCGGACGACGATCGCGCCGGTCTTCACATGCGCGATGATGAGCGCGTTGATCGCCTCCTGTGGCAGGGTGTGGCGCGCGCGCCGCTTGGCGACCGAGATGCGCTGTGCCGAGGCGGGGGCGATGGCCAGAACGCGCGGATCGATCAACCCGTCATGCACGACGACATCGGCCTGTTTCAGCGCCGCGACCGCGCGAACGGTCAGCAGGCCCGGATCGCCGGGCCCGGCACCGACAAGGATCACGCGGCCACGCGCGCCGGGGTCGAGGAGACTAGCCATGGTGCGACAGATGATCGCGCGCGCACCGTTGCACAACCGAGCGATGCTTGGGCCGGGGGTAGATCAGCTTTGTGGCACCAGCCCCACCGGGATGGTCGCCGCGACGCTCTCCGCTTCCGCGCTGGCGACCGGGTAGGCGCAATAATCGGCGGCGTAATAGGCGCTGGGGCGGTGGTTGCCGGACCAGCCGATGCCGCCGAACGGTGCGCTCGACGCCGCGCCGTTGGTCGGGCGGTTCCAGTTGACGATCCCGGCGCGGATGCCGGTCCAGAATTGGTCGTACCGCGCGCGTGACGGACTGATGAGCGAGGCGGAGAGGCCGTAGCGGGTGGCGTTGGCCTGTCGGAGCGCATCGGCGAAATCGGCGCTTTGCGCGACTTGCAGGACCGGGCCGAACAGTTCGTCATCGGGGCGTTCGGCCATGTCCGTGACGTCGAGGATCGCGGGGCTGAGCAGCGGGAGATCGGGCCGAAGGCGTTCGAGCGGGCGAAGGATCCCGGCCCCCATGGCGACCCGTGTGTCGAACGCCGTCAAAAGCGAATCGGCCGCCGCATTATCGATCACCGGCCCCATGAACGGCGCGGGCGCGTCGAATGGCCCGCCGACGATCAGCCGGTCGGTCAGGCGGGTCAGCGCCGTCATCAACGGATCATATAGCCGATCCTCGACGATCACGCGTCGCCCGGCGGTGCAACGTTGCCCGGCGGTGGTATAGGCCGACTGGACGATCAGCGCGGCGGCGGCGTCCATGTCGGGCGCGTCCCAGACGATGATCGGATTGTTGCCGCCCATCTCCAGCGCGAGGATCTTTTCCGGGCGCTCGGCGAACTGGCGGTTGAGCGCCAGACCGGTGCGTGCCGATCCGGTGAAGAGCAGCCCGTCGATATCGTCATGCCCGGCCAGCGCGCGCCCCTGATCGGGGCCGCCGATCAGCAGGCGGACAACCCCTTCGGGCACGCCCGCCGCGTGATAGCAGTCGACCAGAAACGCCCCCGTGGCGGGCGTCTTTTCCGATGGCTTGAACACCACCGCATTGCCCGCCAGCAGCGCGGGCACGATATGGCCGTTGGGCAGGTGCGCGGGGAAATTATATGGTCCCAGCACCGCCAGCACGCCATGCGGCCGATGGCGCAGCGCCATGCGCCCGCCGGCCGGCTGCTCGGTCGACCGCTCGCCCGCGCGTTCTCCTTGCGCGGTGATCGAGATGGCGACCTTGGCGACCACCGTGTCGACCTCGGTCCTGGCTTCCCAGAGCGGCTTGCCCGTTTCGCGCGCGATCAGCGTGGCAAAGGCGTCGGCCCGTTCGCGCACGATCTCGGCGAAGCGACGCAGATGCGCGATCCGTCCGGCCAGCGGCATCGTGGCCCAGCCGTGCCACGCATCGCGCGCGATCGCGACCTCTTGCGCGGCGTCGCCAACGGGAAGCGCGGCGATCAGCGTGCCGGTGGCGGGCTCATGGGTCGACAGGGTCATGGCACGGGAGGCTAGGCCGCGGGTGGCGCATCGGCAAGCGCCTCTCTCATGGCGCGGATCCGTGCGACCTTGTCGTGCAGCATCGTCCAGTCGTCGCGCTCGGCGATCGGTGCCCAGATCGCCTCGACCTCCTCGATCAACATCGATTCGGGCGCGCCCTGCCAATAGGCATGGTTACGGGCGCGGCGCGGTGCATAGGGCTCGATCAGGTCGCGCAGCGCGTGCCACGTCTCGTCATAATGCTCCGGCACCCGTCCGCCGAACAGATCGAAATAGACCTGGTCGAGCGGGGCCTGGCTGTCGCGCAGCGTGCGTTCGAACGTCTGGACCAGCGCGCGGTCCTCGGTTGCCTCGCGTGGGACGATCCCCAGCCGCCACAGGACCGCCTCGACGATCGCCACCTGATAGCGCGCCGCGAAGCCGTCCAGCGCGGCGATCAGCGGTTCGCTCTCCGCGATCAGGCGCAGGCTGGAGGCGAGTTGCATGACGTCCCACAGGACCGCCTCGGGCTGGCGGCTTAGCGCATAGAGGCCCGACTGGTCGAAATAGGCGGCGGTGAATTCGGGGTCCCATCGGGGCGCGAACCGCCAGGGGCCATAGTCGAAGCTTTCGCCGGTCACATTGATATTGTCCGAATTGAGTACGCCATGGACGAAGCCAGCGGCCATGTAGCGCGCGGCCAGCGTCGCGGTCCGCTCCGCCACGAAGGACAGCAGCCGGACGGGATCGTCCGACGCGTCGTCATAGAAATGGCGCAGGACATAGGCGACCAGCCGCGCCATTCCCGCCTCGTCCCGCTCGAAGGCCAGCCGCTGAAAGCTGCCGATGCGGATATGGCCATGGCTCATCCGCACCATCACCGCCGAGCGGGTGGGGGAGGGCTCGTCGCCCCGGTGCAGTGCCTCGCCCGTCTCGATCAGCGAAAGCGTGCGCGAGGTGGGAACGTTCAGCGCCTCCAGCATCTCGGTCGCCAGGATCTCGCGCACCCCGCCCTTCAGCGTCAGGCGCCCGTCGCCGAAGCGACTATAGGGCGTCTGGCCCGACCCCTTGGTGCCCAGTTCGAGCAGGCGGCCATCGACCGCGTGCATCTGCGCGAAGGTGAAACCGCGGCCGTCCCCCAGGTCGGAATTATACTGGCGGAACTGATGCCCGTGATAGCGCAGCGCGAGCGGTCCCGGCAGCGTGTCGGGCAGGGGGGCGAACCGGCCCAGATGCGCGATCCATTCGTCGTCGGTCAGCGTCTCCAGCCCGATCTCGGCGGCGGCGCGATCATTGCGGAAGCGGAGGATCGTCTGCGGGAAATCGGCGGGCGCGACCGGATCGGCGAGGAAGTCGGCGATGGCGGTCAGCGGCTGGGCCGGGCGATAGGCTTGCGGGGACACGGGCATACCGCGATATGGAGGCGGGCCCCGAGGAGGTTCAAGCATGACGGCGTATGAGAATCGGTATTGGTGGTCGAAGGACGGGCTTCGGCTGCACGCCCGCGACTATCCCGGCACGGCGTCCGGGGCCGATGCGTTGCCGCCGATCATCTGCCTGCCCGGCCTGACCCGCAACGCCCGCGATTTCGAGGGACTCGCCGATGCGCTGGACGGCCGCGCCCGGCTGATCGCGGTCAGCTTTCGCGGGCGGGGCGAGAGCGCCTATGCCAAGGACCCGATGAGCTATGTCCCGCTCACCTATGTCCAGGATGTGGAGGCGATGCTGGACGAATTCGGCATCGGGCGCTTCGCGGCGGTCGGCACCTCGCTGGGCGGGATCGTGGCGATGGTGTTGGCGGCGACCGCGCGCGGACGGCTCGTGGGCGCGGTGCTGAACGATATCGGGCCGGAGATCGAGGCCGCCGGGCTGGCGCGTATTCGCGGCTATGTCGGGCGGGGGCAGAGTTTCCCGACCTGGCTGCACGCCGCGCGCTCGGTTGAGGATGCCAATGCGGACGTCTATCCCGGCTGGGGGATCGACGACTGGCTGGCCATGGCCAAGCGCACCCATCGCCTGACCAGCGCGGGGCGGATCGTCCTCGATTACGACCTGAAGATCGCCGAGCCGTTCCGGGTGCCGGGCAGCGAGGCGGGGCCGGACATGTGGGCCGCGCTCGACGCGCTGAACGGGGTGCCGACGCTCGTGGTGCGCGGCGAGCGTTCGGACATTCTGAGCGTCGGCGTGGCCGAGCGGATGGTCGAGCGGCTGTCCCCGTCCGAGTTGGTGACGGTGCCGGGCGTCGGCCACACGCCCCTTCTGACCGAGCCGGAGGCGCTGGCAGGGATCGGGCGGCTGCTCGACCGGATGGCCGGATAGCGGTTTCCAAGCCCCGCGCCGAACGCTAATCCCGCGTCATGGCCCGTCCGCTTCACATCCTGCACCTTCATTCCTCCTTCTCGCTGGGCGGCAAGGAGGCGCGCGCGGTCGCGCTGATGAACGCGTTCGGCGACGCGGCCAGGCACACCATCGTCTCCGCCATGCCCGAGGAACTGGGCGCGCGCGACGCCATCGCCAAGGGCGTCCGCTACGAGATTGCGCAGGACGCGCCGCCGCTGGCGGGCAAGCCCTCGGTGAAGCGCTATGAGGCGATCGCCGCCTTCATGCGCCGGTTCGACCTGGTGCTGACCTATAATTGGGGAGCAATCGACGGGGTGATGGCGCGCCGCGTCTTCGCCAAGGGCGCGCCGCCGCTGGTTCATCACGAGGACGGCTTCAACGCCGACGAGGCGCGCGGGCTGAAGCTGGAGCGCAACATCTATCGCCGCATCGCGCTGTCGGCGGCGGACGCGCTGGCGGTGCCCAGCCATGTGCTGGAGGGCATCGCGCGCACCAGCTGGAAACAGCCCGCCGAGCGTGTCCATCGCATTCCCAACGGCATCGCCACCGCGCTCTACGCCCGCGACCCCGATCCAAAGGCGATCCCCGGTTTCGTCCGCCAGCCGGGGGAGACCGTCGTCGGGGCGCTCGCGGGCCTGCGCGTCGTCAAGAACCTGCCGATGCTGGTACGCGCCATGGGCGGGATCGCCGGACGCTTCCGGCTGGTGATCGTCGGCGAGGGGCCGGAGCGCGCGACGATCCAGCAGGCGGCTGCCGCGATGGGCATCGCCGACCGGCTGGTGATGCCCGGCTTTCTCGACCGGCCATACCGCTTCATCCGGCATTTCGACATCGTCGCCCTGTCCTCGTTGTCCGAACAGGCGCCGATCTCGGTGCTGGAGGGGATGGCGGCGGGCTTGCCCATCGCCTCGCTTCCGGTCGGCGATGTCGCGACCATGGTGTCGGAGGCCAATCGGCCGTTCATCACCGACCATCCCAACGAAGTCCGGCTGCGCGATGTGATCCAGGCGCTGATCCAGAACCCCGACCACCGTGCGGCGGCGGGGGCAGCCAACCAGGCGCGGGCGCGGGCGGAGTTCGACGAAAGCCAGATGGTGGCGCGCTACAAGGCGCTCTATGAACGGGTTGCCGGTCGGCCGGGCGTGCTCGGCTGAGGTGCGTCAGGCTGCGATACGGGCCGCAAGCGGCCCACAACGCGCGACGCGCCGCTCTTGTTCAATTCCTTCTCGCTTAGCGTTACCAACACGCTATATGAGGCCCTTTAGGACCAGTAAGGTAAAGACGTGTTCAAAGGCTTGAGCCCCATCCTGTACAACGGCCGCGAGGTATGGCCGCTGATCGAAGGCGGGAAGGGCGTCGCCGCCACCAATCACGCCTCGGCGGGGGCCTGGGCGGCGGCTGGCGGCGTCGGCACCGTGTCGGCGGTCAATGCGGACAGCTATGACGCCGAGGGCAGGATCATTCCGCAGATCTACCGCGCGCTGACCCGGCGCGAACGGCATGAGGAACTGATCGAATACGCCATCGAGGGCGCGGTCCAGCAGGTGAAGCGCGCCTGGGACATTGCCGGTGGCAAGGGCGCGATCAACATCAACGTGCTGTGGGAAATGGGCGGCGCGCAGCGGGTGCTGGAAGGCGTCCTCGCGCGCACCAAGGGGCTGGTCGCGGGTGTCACCTGCGGTGCTGGTATGCCCTACAAGCTGTCCGAGATCGCGGCGCACCATGAGGTCAGCTATCTGCCGATCGTCTCCTCCGGCCGCGCCTTCCGCGCGCTGTGGAAGCGCGCCTATTCCAAGGCGGCGGAGTGGCTGGCGGCGGTGGTCTATGAAGACCCCTGGCTGGCCGGTGGCCATAACGGCCTGTCCAACGCCGAGGACCCGTTGCAGCCGCAGGATCCCTATCCGCGCGTGAAGGCGCTGCGCGATACGATGCGCGAGGGCGGGATTTCCGACGAGGTGCCGATCGTGATGGCGGGCGGCGTCTGGTACTTGCGTGACTGGAACGACTGGATCGACAATCCCGAACTGGGCAAGATCGCCTTCCAGTTCGGCACGCGGCCGCTGCTGACGCAGGAAAGCCCGATCCCCGAAGAGTGGAAGCAGCGGCTGATGACGATCGAGCAGGGCGATGTCCTGCTCCACCGCTTCTCGCCCACGGGTTTCTATTCCAGCGCGGTGCGCAATCCCTTCCTGCGCAACCTGGAATCGCGCTCGGAGCGCCAGATCGCCTTCTCGACCCAGGAAGCGGGCGACCATGTCTTCCAGCTCGATGTCGGGGTGAAGGGCAAGAATTACTGGGTTACGCGCAACGACCTGCTGCGCGCGCGCGACTGGTTCGGCCATGGCTTCACCATGGCGCTGAAGACGCCGGACAACACGCTGGTCTTCGTCACGCCCGAGGAGACCAAGGTCATCCGCAAGGACCAGGCCGATTGCATGGGCTGCCTGTCGCAGTGCCTGTTCTCGAGCTGGGCCGACAGCGAGACCAATTCGACCGGCCGTCTGGCCGACCCGCGCAGCTTCTGCATCCAGAAGACGTTGCAGGAGATCGCCCATGGCGGCGATGTCGAGCAGAATCTGATGTTCGCGGGCCACGCGGCCTATAACTTCAAGCGCGACCCCTTCTATTCCAACGGGTTCGTGCCAACGGTCAAGCAACTGGTCGATCGCATCCTGACCGGCGATTGATCGCGGACATGGCGCCAGACCTTCGCGTGGCGTTGCAGGATGTCGCGCGGGTGATGGCGCCATTCCCCCGTCATTGGTGGATCATCGGCAGCGCCGCGCTGGCGCTGCATGGCATAAGGGCGGGGACTGTCCAAGATATCGACCTGCTGGTCGATGAATCGCTTGTCGCAGCCGTGCTCGCGCGGATGGGGATCGCGCCATTGAAACCCGCGCCCGATCCATTGTTCCGGTCGGCGGTCTTCGCGCGCTGGATCGCACCGCCCGTGCCGGTGGAGGTGATGGCCGGTTTCCAGGTCCGCGTCGGCGATCAGTGGCGAACGGTCGCACTGCGATCCCGCGAGCGCATTGAGATCGAGGGTGGCGCGTCGTTCGTGCCGGATCGTTCGGATCTGCTGTCGCTGTTCGGCCTGTTCGGACGCGCCAAGGATGGGCCGCGGATCGCGGCGTTGGAACGGGCGGGAGCGCCGCCGCCGCCTGCGGCTCCCACCCGATAGATCAGTCCGCGACGGTGCCGACGACCGCGCCCGCCGTGCCACCGACCGCCGCGCCCTTTTGGACGTTCTTCCCCGTCGCCGCCGCGACACCCGCGCCGCCAGCGCCACCGATCGCGGCCCCCTTCAGCGTCGAACAGGCGGACATCGCCAGCGCAGCGGCGGAAAGGGTGAAGGCAATTGCCAGATTTTTCATCGGTGTAGCTCCTGTTCGTAATGACAGAAGGGGAATGCCGGGGAGACAGAGGGGGTTCCGCGCGGCAATGTTTTGACATGGACTATGGAAAGCGTCGCTCATGCGTCTGTTGTGTGACGGGGCGAACTGTGCCCATCGATGCCGTCATGGATGTGTCCTCCGTTCAATATTCCCGGGGCTGATCTACGACATAGCGGATCGTAAGGGAGCCCGAAGGCCTCCCATGGCCGGTAAAGTGCCGCCGCGTCTGACCCTTGATCTCCGCGCTATGAACCGTGACGATCAGATCGTTCGGCGATGTCCATCGCATGTCCGGCTTGGGGGATAGGACAAGGCCGGTGTTCAGGTCCTCGATGAGAAACCAGCCGTCATCCTGCCGAGGGGCGGCATCGACGCGAATGCGCAGTGCATTGCTTTCGCCGTCATTATAATCCGTCTCGATCAAGGTCGCGCTGTAGGGTGACGGTGAACTAGGATGAGACGTCCATTTCCGCTCGGATTTCTGAGCACAGGCGGTCAGGCACAAACAGAAGGCTGGAAGGCTGAGCAGGATTCTCATGACGGCCAAATACTGGTTCTCGGGCACGGAGGCCATGGGGCGCGGGCAGGCATCTGCATTGCAGTGCGGGCAGGATCGCGGCTCGCACCGCTTCGGTGCGAAACTCCTAAAGCCACCCCTCCAGCACCTGGTCGGGCGGGCGGTGGCCATCGGCCCAGCTCCGGATATTGGCGATGACCTTCTCGCCCGAAGCGACCCGGCCCTCCAGCGTCGCCGATCCCATATGCGGGGTCAGCACCACATTGGGCAGCGCGAGCAGGCGCGGATCGATCTCCGGCTCGTGCCGCCACACGTCCAGCCCGGCGCCCGCCAGCCGTCCGGCCTCCAGCGCGTCGACCAGCGCGGCCTCGTCCACGATCCCGCCCCGGCTGGCGTTGATGACATAGACATGCGGGCGCATCAGGCCGATCCGGCGGCGGTCGATCAGGTCGCGGCTGTCGGCGTTGAGCGGGGTGTGGATCGACACGATGTCGACCACCCCCAGCATCGCGTCGAGATCGGGATGCCAGGTCGCGCCCAGATCCGCCTCGACACTGGCGGGGAGGCGGCGGCGATTATGATAATGGATCGACAGGCCGAAGGCGCGCGCGCGCCGCGCGACCGCCTGCCCGATCCGCCCCATGCCGACGATGCCCAGCGCCTTGCCGCCGATGCGGTGGCCCAGCATCCCGCCGGGGCTCCACCCCTTCCACGCGCCCGACCGGACCAGCTTCTCGCCCTCGGCCAGGCGGCGGGGGACCGACAGGATCAGCGCCATGGTCATGTCGGCGGTGTCCTCGGTCAGGACGCCGGGCGTGTTGGTGACGATGATGCCGCGCGCGCGTGCCGCCTTCAGGTCGATATGGTTCACGCCCGCGCCGAAATTGGCGATCAGCTTCAGCCGGGGGCCCGCGCCGGCGATCAGTTCCGCGTCGATCGGGTCGGTGACGGTGGGCACCAGCACGTCGCAATCCGCCATCGCGCTGGCCAGCGCCTCGCGGCTCATCCGCACGTCGGTCCGGTTCAGCTCGCTGTCGAACAGCGCGGCCATCCGCTCCATGATCGGATCGGGCAGTTCGCGGGTGACGACCACCCTGGGGTTCAGGCAGCGGCGTGGATCGACCATGGCCCCGGATTGGGGCAAGCCCGGCGTGGCGTCAACCATCGAGTCGCGGGGGCAGAGTCGTGGGACGGCCGCGAAGCCGGTTGAAGCGGCCCCCCGCATCGGCGTAGGGTCCGGCGGGCAAAAAAGGGATATGAGATGCACAGGGCCATGATCGGCTGGGCGGTATTCGCGGCGATGGCCACCGCGACGGCGGCGGACGCGGCGACCGAGAAGAGGGCGCTGCCCTATTATGGATCGATCGGGGCATCGCTGGCGCGGATGCGCACGGGCCCGGCGCGCAGCTATCCCGCCAGTTGGACCTATCGCCGGCCGGACCTGCCCGTGAAGGTCGTCGCGGTGTTCAAGGAATGGCGCAAGGTGCAGGACCCCGACGGCACCGAAGGCTGGATGCTGGCGGCGCTGTTGCGCAACACCCGGACCGCGATCGTGCGCGGCACCGAACCCTTGCCGATGCACGCGTCCCCCGACCAGAACGCCAGGACATTGTGGCGCGCCGCCCCCGGCGTGGTCGGCCGGATCAGCCAGTGCGGCAGCGGCTGGTGCAGGCTCGATGTGAAGGGGCAGGGCGGCTTCGTCCCCGTCGAGGGGCTGTGGGGCGTCGAGCCGGGCGAGGCGCTGCCCTGATCGCCGGGCCACGCACCGTTCCCGGGATCGGCGCATAGCGAGGCGCGGAGGCCGGTCGTCACTCCGGCTTGTGCCGGGGCGATGCCGGCCCCTTGATCGGTCGCCTACAGCAACTCCACCGCCATGGCGGTCGCTTCGCCGCCACCGATGCACAGGGAGGCGACGCCGCGCCGTGCGCCCCGGCTCTCGAGCGCGGACAACAGGGTCGCCAGGATGCGCGCGCCGCTCGCCCCGATCGGATGGCCCAGCGCACAGGCGCCGCCATGGACGTTCAGCCGGTCGTGCGACAGGTCCAGTTCGCGCATCGCGATCATCGCGACACAGGCGAACGCCTCGTTGACCTCATACAGATCGACGTCGTCCGCCGACCAGCCCGCGCGCTCCAGCGTCTTGCGCATCGCGAAGACCGGCGCGGTGGTGAAGCGGGCGGGGGCGTGCGCGTGGGCCGCCTGCGCGACCACCCGGGCGACCGGCCTGATTCCCAGCCGCTCGGCGACGCTCAGCCGGGTCATGACCAGCGCGGCGGCCCCGTCCGAGATTGACGAGGCGTTGGCCGCGGTGATCGTCCCGTCCCTGGCGAAGGCGGGCTTGAGCGTCGGGATCTTCGCCGCGTCGCCGCGCGCGGGCTGTTCGTCCTGCCGGATCACGGCCTCGCCCTTGCGGGTCGTGATCGTGACCGGCACGATCTCGCGATCGAACTGGCCCGAGTCCTGCGCCGCCTTGGCGCGTTCGAGCGAGGCGATCGCGAAATCATCCTGCGCGGCGCGGGTGAACTGGAATTCCTGCGCGGCCTCCTCGGCGAAATGGCCCATCAGCCGTCCGCGCTCATAGGCGTCTTCCAGCCCGTCGAGGAACATGTGGTCGTACAGCGTGTCATGGCCGATCCGCGCGCCGCCGCGATGCTTGTGGCTGAGATAGGGCGCGCCCGTCATGCTCTCCATGCCACCCGCGACGATCAGCTCGGCCGATCCCGCCGCCAGCGCTTCGGCGGCCATCATCGCGGCCTGCATCCCGGATCCGCACATCTTGTTGACGGTGGTGGCCTCCACCTGCTCGCCCAGCCCGGCATGGATCGCCGCCTGGCGCGCCGGAGCCTGGCCCAGCCCGGCGGGCAGCACGCAGCCCATATGGATACGCTCGATCGCGGATGCCGCGACGCCGGCGCGCTCGACCGCGCCCTTGACGGCGGCAGCGCCCAATTGCGTCGCGGTCAAGTCCGACAGGCCGCCCTGGAAGGATCCGATGGGGGTCCGGGCATAGGACAGGATGACGATGGGGTCCGTCATGGCTTCATTCTCTCCGGTGATTATCATTTTGCGAGCGCTCTACGCCTTTTGGCGATGGTGCGCAAAGCGCGGTGGCGATAGGGAGCCGCGCATGGCGACATCGCTGATCTGGGCGTTGATCTATGGCGGGGGCGGCGCGATCGCGGGGTCGTTCCTGGCCGCGCTGGTGCTGCGCTGGCTCGATGGGCGCTCGGTGATGGCGGGGCGATCGGCCTGCGATGCGTGCGGCGCGACGCTGCGCGCGTGGGAACTGGTGCCGCTGGTCAGTGCGCTCGCGCTGCGCGGTCGCTGCGCGCGCTGTGGCCATGCGATCGATCCGGTGCATGGTCGCATCGAGGCGCTGGCGGCGTTGATCGGGGCCGGCGCGGGCTGGGTCGCCGGACCGGCGGGATGGACGGGGGCGCTGTTCGGCTGGCTGTTGCTGGCATTGGCGGCGCTCGATCTGCTGGCCCTGTGGCTGCCCGACCGGCTGACCATCCTGCTGGCCGTGGCGGGGCTCGTGACGGGGGCGTTGGGCTTCGCGCCGTCGCTGGCCGATCGCATCGTCGGCGGGCTGGTCGGCTTTGGCGGGCTATGGGCCATCGCCACGGCCTATCGCCTTGCGCGCGGGCGAGAGGGAATGGGCGGCGGCGATCCCAAGCTGATGGGCGCGATCGGGCTGTGGCTGGGCTGGCGGATGCTGCCCGCCGTGCTGCTGGTCGCCTGTCTGATCGGGCTGGGGTTCGTCGGATGGCGCGCGCTGGCCGGGCGGCGGGCGGCGGCGGACGACAGGGTGCCGCTGGGATTCCTGCTGGCGCTGGCGGCCTATCCCGCCTGGGCATTGATGCTATGGTGGGCGGCATGATGCCGTCGCTTCTCCACGCCGTGATGCTGGTATCGGCCATCGGCCCGGCCGCCCAGAGTCTCGCCCAGGCTTCCGCGCAGACTTCCGTTCCGCCCGCCACGGTCGCCGCGCCGTCAATCCTGGGCACCCTGCCGCGTCAGGCATTGCCGCAGCGGGGATGTGCCGCCTTTTTGTGGACGGTCGAGGACCAGAGGCTGGTCGCCATGGCCGAGCACGGACGGCTGCGCATCATGCTCGACGACAAGCCGGTCGACCTGCCCGTGACCCGGGCGGAGGGCGCGGGCGCGTTCGGCTTCGCCGGGGTGACGAGCTATGCGGGCAGCGGGGCGGCGGTGACCCTGTCGATGACGGTCGTGCAGCGCGACACGCTCAAGGACGGTGCGATCGTCGGCGATGCGTCGTTGCGGGTCGCGAGGAATGGCGGCGACGAAATCGCGGTGCCGGTCGGCGGCCTGATCGGTTGCGCGCCGCAAAACCCCTGATCACAGCCGCGCGAGCCTATGAGGGAACTCCCGCTGTCGTTTCTGCGTTGGCGAGGATGGGGGATCGATCCGAATAGTGGACGGGCCCTCTGCTAAGGGGGCTAGTAACGGCGTGACGCGACGGATCGGTAGGCAATTTTGGCTCGCAGTCGCGCTCGTCACCCCCTCGTTTCTCACGGCATTTCCCGCCGCTGCGCAGCTGGGTGAACCGGGCAAGGCGCCCGCCCAGGGGCCCAGCCTGCCGCGCGAGGTCCGGGAGGGAACGGCCCAGACCGATCCGCAGGGCGATGCGCCGATCGTCCCCGATGCCGAATTCAACGCGGCGCTGCCGCCGTTGAGTGGCGACATCAACGCGCCGCTGGAATCGATGGAGTCGATGCGCGCCAGCCAGCCGGCGGCCCAGCCTTCGCCGCCGGTCGCCAGCCCCGCCCCGCCCATTGCGGCGACGCCGCTGCCCGCGGCGCAGAGCGCGCAGCCGCTGGCGACCGGCGACGCGATCGGTCCGATCGCGCCCGAAGACCCGGTCCTGGCCCAGCCGCTGACCCCGCTGGCCAGTTTCGATTCCGTCCCGCTGCAAACGGCGGCGGACAAGGCGGAAGGGCGGAATTCCGAGATTCACTATGACATGGACGTGCGCGGGCTGGCCGACCTGAATCTGGACGGTGAATTCCGGTCGCTGTCCTCGCTGCGCGAAGGCAAGGGCAAGGCCGACAACGCGACCCAGGTGGCGGCACGCGCGCGTGAGGACGAGGCGCTGGCGGTGCGGCTGATGAAGTCGCTCGGCTATTATGACGCGACCGCGGTTTCGACGCTGGAGCGGCCGACGGCGGCGAACGGCCAGCCGGGTCCGATGCGCGTCGTGCTGACCGCGACGCCGGGGCGGCTATATCGCCTGTCCTCGATCACCATACAGGCCCAGCCGACCCTGCCCCCCGATCTGCTGCGCAGGAACCTGCCGCTCAAGGTCGGCGAGCCGATCGAGGCCGCGCGGATCCAGGGGGCGGAGGCCAATATCAGCCTGGTCCTGCCGCAGCGGGGCTATCCGTTCGTCAAGGTCGGCGACCGCGATATCCTGCTCGAGGATCAGGGGCCCGAGGCGGTCGGGGCCTATACGCTGCCGGTCGACACCGGGCCGCGATCGACCTTCGGCAAGCTGACGACCACCGGCGCACCGGTGTTCGACCTCGCGCATCTCAACGTCTTCCCGCGCTTCGACGAGGGGCAGCTCTATGACTCGCGGCTGACCGACGACCTGCGCAACGCGCTGGTCGCGACCGGGCTGTTCAACGGCATCGCGGTCGAGCCGCAGCGGACCGGCCGGATCAACCCCGACGGTACCGAGGCGATCGATCTGCAGGTGCGCCAGACCGCGGGCCCGGCACGAACGCTGGCGGGTACGGCGGGCTATTCGACCGGGCAGGGCGTGCGCGCACAGGCCAGCTTCACCCATCGCAACCTGTTCCAGCCGGAGGGCGCGCTGATCGCCGCCGTCGTCGCGGGGACGCAGGAACAGGGGGTCAGCGGCACCTTCCGCCGGTCCAATGCCGGACGGCGCGACCGGACGTTCCAGTTCATCGCCTCGGCCAGCCATCAGAATTACGATGCATTCGACGCCCTGATCGGCACGGTCGCTGTCCGCTGGAGCTATGATTCGACACCCATCTGGCAGAAGAAATTCACCTATGCCTATGGCGGCGAACTGACCGGCACCAACGAAAGCGTCTATGATTTCGGGCGCGGCGCCCGGCGGCGCGCGACCTATGGCATCGCGGCGCTGCCCGGCCTGGCGGTCTTCGACCAGTCGGACAGCCTGCTCAACCCGACGCGCGGCTATCGCCTGAAACTGAACCTCAGCCCCGAAACCTCGGTGCGTGGCGCGGTGCATCCCTATGTCCGCACCATGATCGAAGGGACTTTCTATTACCCCGCGATGGACAATCTGGTCATTGCCGGCCGGGCCCGCGCGGGGGCGATCTTCGGCGTCGAGCGCGATGATCTGGCCCCGTCGCGGCGCTATTATGGCGGCGGCGGCGGATCGGTGCGCGGCTATGGCTTCCAGCGGCTTGGCCCGGTCGATCCCGAGGGCAATCCGATCGGCGGACGCAGCCTGAACGAATTCGCGCTGGAGGCGCGCTATCGCTTCGGCAATTTCGGCATCGTGCCCTTCATCGATGCGGGCAACAGCTATGCCAGCGCCCTGCCATCGGGCAAGGATCTGCGCTTCGGCGCGGGCATAGGTGGGCGATTCTATACCAATTTTGGGCCGTTGCGCGTGGACGTCGCCACGCCGTTGAACCGCCGTCCGGGTGACGGCCGGATCGCGCTCTATATCTCGATCGGGCAGGCCTTCTGATGGCGGACGAACAGAATATCCTGCCCGACACCGACGCGGTTCAGAGCGAGAGCGCGGTCGGCCGCGGGTGGCACCCGTTCGCGCTGCGCATCCTGAAATGGATCGGCATCGTGCTGCTCGGGCTGGTGCTGCTGGTCGCGGCCGTGCTGCTGGGCATCAATACCGATCCGGGGCGGCGGTTCGTCGCGAACCAGCTGGGCGGCTATACCACCGCGTCGGGCCTGAATATCAGGGTCGGGCGGATCGAGGGATCGCTCTATGGCCGCATGGCCCTGGTCGACCTGCGGGTCAGCGATACCAAGGGCGTGTTCCTGTCCAGCCCGCGCCTGGCGGTTGACTGGCGGCCCTTCGCCTATGCCCGCAACCATGTCGACGTGCGCTCGCTCAGCGCCGATCTGGTGACGCTGGCGCGCAGGCCGGTGTTGAAGCCGACGCCCAGTGATCCCAACGCGCCGCTGCTCCCCGATCTCGACATCGATGTGAACCGGCTGACGCTCAAGCGCTTCGTGATCGGCGCACCCGTGACCGGGCAGCGGCATATCCTGGCGATCGATGGCAAGGTGCATATCGCCGATCGCCGGGCACAGGTGACCGCCAGCGCCGATGCGTTGCGCGGCCCGGGCGTGGCGGGCGGCGATCGTCTTCGCCTGGTCCTCGACGCGGTGCCCGACGCCGACCGGCTGGCGGTGGACGTGAAGCTGACCGCGCCGACCGGCGGCGTGGTCGCCGCCATGGCGGGGTTGAAGGCGCCGCTGGCCGTGTCGGTCGATGGCCGTGGGGGCTGGAAGGCGTGGCGGGGCAAGGCGGTGGCGACGCTGGGCGGCGGGCAACTCGCCGATCTGAACGCCACCGCGCGCGACGGGCATATCACGATCCGCGGGCTGACCCGGCCGGGCCTGTATCTGGAAGGGCCGGTCGCACGGCTGACCGCGCCCGCGCTTCAGGTGGCGATCGACACCACGCTGAATGAGCGGCGCGCCGACACGCGGATGACGCTGCGGTCGTCCGCGCTGATGGTCGATGCCGGCGGTATCCTCGACCTCGCCAACAGCCGGTTCGGCAATTTCGCGGTCGATGCCAAGCTGCTGACCCCCGGCGCGATCGCGCCGGGCCTGACCGGCCGCGACGTGCTGGCGCGCGTGGTGCTGGACGGCGCGTTTGCGACCCCGACCGTCGATTACAAGATCCGCGCGGGCGCGTTGGGCTTTGGCGAGACCTCGGTCGAGAATCTCTATGCCGAGGGGCTGGCGAAGGTGAATGCCGACCGCATCCTGGTGCCGGTCAAGGCGAAGGCGAAGCGGATCGCCGGGTTGAACGCGGCGGTCGGCGGGCTGACCACCAATGTCGCGATCCAGGGCGATTTCGCAATCGCCATGCCCAATATCCTGTCGGACAATCTGCGCATCCGTTCGGACTCGATCGATGCGACCGCTATGGTCGTCGCGAACCTGAAGACCGGCCGCTATACCGGCGCGCTGAAGGGCCGGGTGAACAATTACCGGGTCGAGAGCATCGGCATCATCGACCTGACCACCGATGCCAAACTGGTCGCGACGCCGGGCGGTTTCGGGATGAAGGGGCGCGTGGTCGCGCGCACCTCGCGAATCTTCAACGAAGGCGCGCGCAATTTTCTGGGCGGCAATGCCGTGGTGCGCGCCGATGTGGATTATAGCCCGCAAGGCATCGTGACGTTCAGCGGCCTGCGGATGAACGCACCGCAGTTCCGCGTCACGCGGGGGCAGGGGCGCTATGACCCCGCCACGGGCGCGCTGGCGGTGTCGGCCGATGCCTATTCCACCCAATATGGTCCGCTGACCGCGCGGGTGACGGGATCGCAGACCAACCCGGTCGTCGTGCTGCACGCTGCCAGGCCGGGCGTCGGCGTGGGCCTGAACAATCTTCAGGCGCGGATCGTGGGGCGCAACGGCGCTTATGCGGTCAATGCCAGCGGGGGCACGGATTACGGGCCGTTCACGGCCGACCTGCTGGTCGCGACCGGACGGCAATTGGCGATCGATGTCCGCCGCGTCGTCTTTGCCGGAATCGCGGCCAGCGGACGGCTGGTCCAGTCGCCCGCCGGGCCTTTCGCGGGGGCGCTGCAATTCGCCGGGCAGGGGATCAGCGGCCGCGCGCAACTGGCCGAGCAGGGCGGCAACCAGCGCGCCGATATCGCCGCGCGGGCCTATAATGCGCGCATTCCCGGTGCGGTCGATTTCACCATTGGCCGGGCGATCGTGAATGCCAGCCTCGTCATGCTGCCCAACGCGCCGCAGATCGTCGCCGACGCGCAACTGGCCGATACCCGTTATGGCGCGGTCGTGATCCAGGCGGGGCGCGCCAAGCTGAATTATGGCGGTGGCCATGGCACCGCGCAGGCCCTGCTGACCGGATCGTCCAGTATTCCGTTCCGGGTCGCGCTCAACGCGCGGCTGGCGCCGGATGATTATCTGATCGCGGCGAAGGGACAGGCCAATGGCATCGACTTCCGCACCACCAACCCGGCGCGGGTGCGCAACGAGGCCGGAACCTGGCACCTCACCCCGACCCGCATCGACCTTGGGCGCGGATCGGTGCAGTTGGCCGGTTCCTATGGCAAGGGGTTGAACGGACAGGCCCGGCTCGACAAGCTGGAGATGTCGATCCTCGACGCGTTCATGCCCAATCTCGGCATTTCGGGACAGGCCAGCGGCGCGCTCGACTTTGCGCAGGCCGGGGACGCAAGCTTCCCGTCGGCCGAGGCGCGTCTGACGATCAGCAATTTCCGCCGTTCGGGACTGGCGGCGGTGTCCGAGGCGGTGGATGTCGTCTTTGCAGGGCGGCTGGTGCCCGATGGTGGTGAGGCGCGGGCGCTGATCCGGCGCGGGCAGACGGTGGTCGGGCGGATGGTGGCGACGCTGCGCCCGCTGGCACCCGGCAATGGCGGCTGGGTCAACCGCCTGATGCAGGCCCCGCTGTCGGGCGGCATTCGCTATAACGGCCCGTCCTCGGTGTTGTTCTCCTTCGCCGCGCTGCCCAACCAGCAGTTGAACGGGCCGATCGCGGTCGCCGCCGATTTCTCGGGCCGGGTCACCGCGCCGCAGCTCAACGGCCTGATCCGCGCCGACAATCTGACCTATGACAACGAAGCCTATGGCACGCGGTTGACCAACATGCAGCTCGCTGGGCGCTTCTCGAACGATCGGCTCGAGATCACGCGGCTTCAGGCGAAGGCGGGCGAGGGCAGCGTCCAGGCGCAGGGCACGATCGGCCTGGCGGCGGATGCGGGCTATCCGATCGATATCCGGGCGCAGCTCGACAATGCGCGACTGGCCGACAGCGATGCGATGGCCGCGACGACGAGCGGCACGATCCGCCTGACCAAGGGCCGCGATGGCGGGTTGATCCAGGGGGACCTGACGGTGCCCAATGCGCGTTACCAGATCATCCGCCAGGGACAGGCCGAGGTGCCCGAGCTGACCGGCGTGCGCCGTCGCAGCGAACTCCGTCCCGCGCGGCCCACCGATCGGCCCGCGCCGCCCAAGCCGGCGGGGCTGTTCCGCCTCGACCTGCGGGTGCGCGCGAACAATCAGTTGTTCGTCTCGGGCATGGGACTGGAGTCCGAATGGAAGATGGACCTGCGGGTCGGGGGCACCAGCACGGCGCCGACGATCAATGGCGGGCTCGATATGGTGCGTGGCACCTATAGCTTCGCGGGCAAGCGGTTCGACGTGAACCGTGGCACGGTGCGCTTCCGTGGTGGCGCGCTGACCGATCCGGACATCGATATCCAGGCGACGACGACCACCGACGGCATCACCGCGGTCATCAACGTGACGGGCACCGGCCAGCGGCCGCAGATCGCCTTCACCTCGACCCCGACCCTGCCGCAGGACGAAGTGCTGAGCCGGTTGCTGTTCGGCACCAACCCGGAAAACCTGTCGGCGACCGAGGCGATCCAGCTGGCCGCCGCGCTCAATTCGCTGCGCGGCTCGGGCGGTGGGCTCAATCCGCTGGGCAAGTTGCGCTCGGCGACCGGGTTCGATCGCCTGCGGGTGCTGGGGGCCGATGACACGACCGGCCGGGGAACCAGCCTGGCGGCGGGCAAATATCTGACCGACAATGTCTATATCGAGATCGTCACCGATGCGCGGGGCTTCACCGCCACCCAGTTGCAGATCGCGCTGACCCGCACGCTCAGCCTGTTGACGGAGACGGGATCGTTCGGCGGATCGGCGGGCAGCCTGCGCTATTCGCGCGATTTCTGATGCGGGCGCGGGCGGGAGCGGACGGGGCTCCCACCCGCCGACCGGGGTTTCGCCGAACTGTCATATGAGGCAGGATACGGCATGACCCCCGAACGCCTTGCCGCCGATGCGACCGCGATCCTGGCGGATCTGGTCGCCTTCGACACCACCTCGCGCGATTCCAACCTGGCGTTGATCGGCTATGTCGAGCAGCGGCTGGCGGCGGTCGGCGTGACCGGGCGACGGGTCGCCAATGCCGATGGGACGAAGGCCAATCTCTATGCCACGATCGGGCCCGCCGTGGCGGGGGGCGTGGTGCTGTCGGGGCATAGCGATGTCGTCCCCGTCGATGGCCAGCCCTGGACCAGCGATCCGTGGCGGCTGACGCGGCGCGGCGACCGGCTGTACGGGCGCGGCAGCTGTGACATGAAAGGCTTTCTGGCGCTGTCGCTGGCCATGGTCCCGCCGATCGCCGAGCGGGGCGCGGGGCGGCCGATCCATCTGGCCTTTTCCTATGACGAGGAGGTCGGATGCCTGGGCGCCCCGTCGATGATCGCCGAGATCGCACGGCACGTTCCCCCGCCGCTGGCCGTCGTGGTGGGCGAGCCGACCGACATGACGGTGGTCGGCGGGCATAAGGGCATCGCCACCTGGACCGTCACCGTCACGGGGCATGAGGCGCATAGCAGCCTGACGCATAAGGGCCTGTCCGCCAATATGGTCGCGATACGGCTGATGCAGGCGCTCGCCGACCTGGCCGACCGGCTGGCGGGGGAAGGTGATCCGCACGGCCCCTTCTGCCCCGATCATGCCACGCTGACCATCGGGCAGGTCCATGGCGGCACGGCGGTCAACATCCTGGCACGCGAATGCCGCTTCGTCTTCGATGTGCGGACGCTGCCGGGACAGGAGCCCGAGGCCTTGCTCGCGCCCTTCTTCGCCACCTGCGCGGAAGCGGATGCCGCGATCCGCGCGCGCTTCCCGGATGCCGGCGTGCGGGTCGAGCGCCGGTCGCGCACGCCGAGCTTCGCGCCCGAGGCGGACGGCGTGGCGGAAAGACTGGCGCGTGGCTGGGCAGGGGATAACGGGCCGGCGCGCGCGGTGCCCTATGCCGCCGAAGCGGGTCAGTTTCAGGGCGCGGGCTTCTCGACCATCATCTGCGGTCCGGGCTCGATCGCGCAGGCGCATCAGCCCGATGAATATATCGAGGTCGCCCAGATGGAACGCGGTGCGGCGTTCATGGTCCGACTGGCGGAAGACCTGGTCCGATAGCGGACCCGAAACGGCGTAAACCTAACGCAGGATAGGAAGAAACCCGTGGGCCGACCGGCCGGCAACGCCCTTCGACCGACCCCCGAGCTTAACCTGGATTTACCAGGGGCGGATCGACTCACCGTAGATCAGCGCAAGAACGAACTTCAGCATGGGTATTCTCCCTCGAATGCGCCCTTTTGGACGCAATTTTTTGGTTAATCCGAAATTAACCATTTCGCAACGGGGCCCGGGAGCCGGTCGCGCCCGGTCGGTCGCAACGGCGCGAACGCGGTTAACGCCTTCTTCAAGGGCATGGCTTTATGCTGACGCCCGTGAACGACCGCATCTCCAGAATCGCCACCGACCCCAAGGCCGGGGACGCATCCGAAACCGATCTTGACGGGGCGGGGACGGTGCGCTGGCAATTTCTGATATTGGCGGCGATCGGCAATTTCACGCTGCTGCGGCGGCGGTTGGGGCGTGATGCGGCGGCGCGGCTGGTCGACCTGTTCGCCGAGCGCGCGGCGGCGCGGTTGAGCGACGCGGTCGTCCGGCCGACCGGCGCGGCCGAGATCGAAATCCTGCTGCATGCGCCGGTGCGTGAGGCGCTGGAGCCGTTATTGGCCGAACTGGGCGCGGTGCTGGCCGGGCCCTATGCGGTGGAGGACCATTCGTGCCGGATCGAGCCGGTCCTGGGCGCGGCCAGCGCGGCGCTGTCGCATGACGATGAGGTGCGCCTGCTCGAAGAGGCCGAGCACGCGCTGGCCGATGCGCAGCGCGAAGGCCGCGCGGTCGTGCGTGACATGGCCGACCGGATCGAGCGGTTCGACAAGCGCGTGCTCGCGCGCGACCTGACGCTGGCGGTCGAACAGGATGGTCTGTTCGTCGAGTATCAGCCCAAGGTGCATGTGCGCCAGCAACGCGTGGCGAGCATCGAGGCGCTGCTGCGCTGGCGTCATCCGATTCATGGCCTGATCTCGCCGGTCGAGTTCATCGCGGTGGCGGAGGATTCGCGGATCATCGCGCCGCTCACCTTATGGATTCTGCGGCGGGTGATCGCCGACCAGCGGCGTCTGGTCGAGGCGGGCCATGCGCTGCGCATCTTCATCAACATCTCGGGCATGTTGCTGGCCGACCGCGATTTCGTGCGCGAGGCATGCGCGCTGGTGACCGAGAGCGGTGCGCAGATCGGGTTCGAGATCACCGAAACCTCGGTCATCCGCGATCCCGATACCGCGATCACCAATCTTCAGACCTTCGTCGATATCGGTATCGCCGTCTCGATCGACGATTATGGCGCGGGCCTGTCCTCGCTTTCGTACCTCAAGCAACTGCCAGCCTGTGAATTGAAGATCGACAAGCTGTTCATCACCCAGTTGACCAGTTCGCACCGCGATCCCCTGATCGTGCGCTCGACCATCGATCTGGCCCATGCGCTGGAGATGGAGGTGGTCGCCGAGGGGGTGGAGAGCCCCGCGACGCTGGCGCTGCTCAGCGTGATGGGATGCGACATGGTGCAGGGCTATCTCATCAGCCGCCCGATCGGGTGGGAGGCGTTGCGCCGCTTCCTGGACGAACAGGCGCATCGCCCGGTGGTGGCGCAGGCCCGGACGATGCCGTTCGGCCATTTGTCGGTCCATGCGCGCGGTTAGGATCGCACTGGTCGCGGTCGCGCTGCTGATCGCGGCGCGAGGCGCGCGAGCAGAGACGGACACGCCCTTCGATCGGGAGGTGGCGGCAAAGGCGGACATGCTGCGCGATCCGGCAGGGGCGATCGGCCATGCCGACCATGCCCGTCGCGCGGCGGCACACATCGCCCCGGCGAAACAACGGGCCATCGCCCTTGCCACCGCCGACTGGCTGACCGGCGAGGCGGGGATCCGCATGGGGCGGCAGGCGGATGCCTATGCCGCGATTTCCAGCGCCCTGAACACGGCGGCCCGGCTGGAGCCCCGGTCGGCGCTTTATGGCAATGTCCTGCTGTCGAAGGGGGGGCTGGACGCCGGGCGGGGGGATATCGCTGCCGCGCTACGATCCTATCAATCCGCCTATCGCGTGTTCCAAGCGTTGAACGATCCGCGCGGGCAGGCGCGTGCGCTGGTCCAGATCGCCGACCTCTACAACAATGCCAAGGATTATGGTTCGGCGCTGCGCTATCTCGAACAGGCGCGCACCACTTATCGCGGCGACGACGCGCTGCGCCTCGCCATCCTGAACAACCGGTCGTTGACGCTGGGCGAGTTGTCGCGCACCGGCGATGCGCTGGCGCAGTTGCACGATGCGCGCAAGCTGGCCGAGAAGATGCGCAGCGCGGGGCTTCAGGCGCTGGTCTGGCGCAACATCGCGCGCGCGGACCTGCGCCTGAACCGGATCGGCGCCGCCGAGGCCGCGATCGAGGCGGCGCAGACCGCGAATCCGGCCGCCGACGATGACGATCGGCGCGCGCTGCACAGCATCGCGGCGCAGGCGGCCCTTCAACGCGGGCGGATGGCCGATGCGACGCGGCTGATCGACCAGACGTTTCGCGGTCGCGACCTGTCGCAGACCATCGTGGGGCAGCGCGACGAGCATCAAACGGCCTATGACATCTATCGCGCCGTCGGCCGGACGGCGGACGCGCTGCGGCATTTGCAGGCGTTGAAGCGGATCGATGACGAAACCACCCGGCTGGCGACCACCACCGGCCTGGCGCTGATGGGCGCGCGGTTCGATTTCGCCAATCAGGAACTGCGCATCGCCCGGATGCAGGCGGCGGAACTGCAACGCGGCATCGCGTTTGAGCGGCGGCAACTGCGCATGCAGCGACTGATCCTGATCGGATCGGTCTTCGCCATCATCGTCGTGCTGGCTTTGCTGACCATCTGGCTGGTGACGCTGGGCCGCAGCCGCAACCGCATTCGTGCGGCGCATGGCGACCTGGCGATCAGCAACCGGCAGCTGCAAAAGGCGCTCGAGGCCCGGACCGAGTTTCTGGCGACCACCAGCCATGAGATCCGCACCCCCCTGAACGGTATATTGGGGATGACCCAGGTGATGCTGACCGACACCGCGCTGTCCGCGCCGCAGCGCGAGCGGGTGGAGGTGATGAACGCGGCCGGTCTGACCATGCGCGCGCTGGTCGACGATCTGCTCGACATGGCCAAGATCGAGCATGGTGGGTTGACCCTGGAACAGGTGCCGTTCGATCTGGCCGCGACGATCCGCGAGGGATCGCGCCTGTGGCAGGATCAGGCGGTGGCCAAGGGCGTGGGCTTTGCCGTCGATCTGGCCAATTGCCCCGCCATGGTGACGGGCGATGCCGGACGCATCCGCCAGATCCTCTTCAACCTGTTGTCCAACGCGCTCAAATTCACCGAATTGGGGGGCGTCACGCTGGTGGCGGTGCGGCAGGAGGATGGCGTGCGGATCACCGTCAGCGATACCGGGATCGGCATCCCGCCCGAAAAGCGGGACGAGATTTTCGAGGCGTTTCGCCAGGCGGATGCCGGCACCACGCGCCAGTTCGGGGGGACCGGGCTGGGCCTGGCCATTTGTCGCAAGCTGGCCCGCGCGATGGGCGGCGATGTCACGGTGGAGAGCGAGGTGGGGCATGGCACCCGCTTCACCCTGACGCTGCCGCTGGAGGAGATCGTCGCGGTACCGGCCCCGCCCTTGCCCCGATTGCTGATCGTCGACCGCAATCCGATCCGCCGCGCGATGTGGACCAGCCTGTGCGCGAACCGTGCCGCGCCGCTCTTCGCGGGATCGGTGGCCGAGACGGTCGCGATGCTGAAGGCGGGCGGGATCGCGCATGTGCTGATCGACGACAGTGCGATCCGCGAGGATGGGATCGGCCCGTCGCTGACCGCGATCCTCGCCGCGCGGCCCGGATCGGAGCCCGTTTCACTCCTTTGGCCGAAGGCGGAACCGCTGGGCGAAAGCGATGTTTCGGCGATGGATGCGATCCAGGTTATTGCCAAGCCCGTTGCGGCAGCCGAAGTAGTTGAAACTATGTTCGACACCATGCCGCAAAACGCCGCCGCGCCGCTTGTAACGCAGGCGGCATGATCGCTACAGCCGTCGTCATGATCCCGCGCCGACCTGTTTGGGCCCGCATCGTCTGGGCAAGGCCGTCATGAACGTCCTTTTCATCGAGGATGACCGCATGAACCGTCGGGTCGTGCGCGATATGCTCGATGTGGCAGGGGCGCAGATGGCCGAGGCCGAAAGCGCGGAAGCCGGTCTGGAGATGATCGATCGCGACGACTATCACATGATCCTGATCGATCTGCGGATGCCCGGCATGGACGGGATCACCGCGATCCGCCACATCCGCGCGCGGCCGGATGCCAAGGCGCAATTGCCCATCATCGTCGTCACCGCCGATAGCGGGGGCGATCTGCGCGACCGTTGCCTGTCGGCGGGGGCCGATGACGTGATCCTCAAGCCGGTCGCGATGGATCAGTTGTTCGAGACGATGGGCCGTATCCTGGCGGGCGATCGTGGCGGCTCGCTCCTCACCTGATCGATCCACGCCGCGCTACGCCACGGGCGTCAGTCGGTGGGCCTGGGACGCAGCGCATCGGCCAGCGAGGCGGTGGCGCTGCCCCGCCTGGCGGGGGCGGGCTGCGACGGATCGGGGGCCCATCCGGTCAGGAAGACCAGATTGAACTGCTCCGTCGTGCGCCCGTCAGGATCGGCCATCCCGGCAAAGGCCGCCGCCGCGGCGCCCAATGTCGTGCGCCCGATCGGCCGTCGCTCGGCGAGCATGTTGCTGGCCGCCATGCCGCGCAGATCGCCGACCAGGCGGCCGAAGTCGCGATAGCGCACGTCCAGCGTCTCGGTGTCCGCCACCGGCAGCGTGAAGCCTGCGCGCATCAGCAGATCGCCCGCCGACCGCACATCGACCTGGGGGTGCAGCCGCGCCGCCGGCCGCTCGGCCTCCGCCTGTCGCAGGCTGGCGCGTAGCCGGGGCAGCGATCCGCCGCCGACGAACGCGCCCAGGAACATGCCGTCGGGCCGCAGCACCCGGCGGATCAGCGCCAGCGCCCCCGGCAGGTCGTCAATCTGGTCCAGCACGCCGGCGCTGACCACCAGGTCGAAGCTGCGATCGGCAAAGGGCAGGCGGTCCTCGTCCCCCTGGACGCTGCCCGCCGCCCGGGCAAAGGCGAATCCGGGATCGAGCCGGGCGATTTTCGCGCCCGGCGGTGCGGGGAAGCTGCCGTCGAAACAGCCAAGGTCCAGCACATGGCGAAACGGCCGGGTGACGGCCGCCAGCCGTTCGTTCAGGCCGTCGAGCATCGCCGCGCGCAGAAAGTCATGCTCGGCATAATCGGGCTGGGCACGGTCACGGCGGCGGCGGCGCGCCTCGCGGTCGAAGATGGCGGGCATGGTCATGCCGGCGCTTGTGCGCCCTGCGGCGATCGGGGACAAGCCGGGTGAGGGGGCGGTGCGCATGGACCGACGGACGGGGGCGAGATCATGGGCTATGGCGCGTGCCGTTCTGCACGGCGCGGTCGCCTGGGCGCTGCCGCCGCGATGTCCGGGATGCGGCGTGCCGGTGGAGGCGGATCATCGCTTCTGCGCCGCCTGCTGGAACAGCCTGCGCTTCCTGGATGATGCGAGCGGCTGTTCCGCTTGCGGCGTGCCACAGCCTCGGGCCGGGCTGGTGTGCGGCGCGTGTCTCGCGCAGCCGCCGTGCCATGCGGGTATCCATGCGGTGGTCGCCTATGGGCCGATCGCGCGCGAACTGCCGATCCGGCTGAAACATGGCGGCCGAATCGGTGTGGCGGACACCATGGCGGGCCTCATGGCACGGCGGATGCCCCCCGATGCGGAACTGCTGGTGCCGGTGCCGCTGCACCGCTGGCGGCTGTGGCGGCGCGGCTTCAACCAGTCGGTGCTGATCGCGGCGGCACTCTCGCGACGCACGGGGGTGCCGATGGCGCGCGACGCGGTGGAGCGGACGCGCGCCACGCCGCTGTTGCGTGGCCTGTCGCCGCAGCAGCGGCGCGCGGCGGTCCGGTCGGTCTTTCGTGTGGCGGACGCGCACGCGGTGGCGGGGCGACGCGTCGTGCTGGTCGACGACGTCTATACGACCGGGGCGACGGCGGGGGCCTGTGTCGCCGCGTTGCTGGCCGCCGGAGCGGCGTCCGTCGCCATTCTGTGTTGGGCGCGGGTGATCGGCGACACGGTCGATGATTGACAAGCGCCGCCGCGCGCCACACCTGACAACCATGGCAAAGGTCGAAATCTACACCAAGGCGTTCTGCCCCTATTGCACCCGGGCCAAGGCGCTGCTCGCCTCGAAGGGCGTCGAGCCCGAGGAGTTTGACATCACCATGGGCGGTCCCCGGCGCGCCGAGATGATCGAGCGGGCGCAGGGCCGCACCACCGTGCCGCAGGTCTTTATCGACGGACAGCATATCGGCGGTTCGGACGATCTGGCGGCGCTGGACAGGCGCGGAGGGCTCGACCCGCTTCTGGCGGCATGAGCCGGATCGCGGTCCTGCAGATGACGGCGGGGGTCGATCCCGCCGTCAATGCCGTGACCCTGGAGACGGCGATCGCCGATGCGGCCGCGCAGGGGGCCGCGATGCTGTTCACGCCCGAAATGTCCGGGCTGATCGACCGTGATCGACAGCGCGCGGCGGCGAATCTTCATGCCGAGGCGGACGATCCCGTGCTGGCGCGCGTGTGCGCGGCGGCGGCGGACAAGCGGCTTTGGGTCCATATCGGCTCGCTGGCGATCCGGCGCGCGGATGGACGGCTGGCCAATCGCGCCTATGTCATCGACGATGCGGGGCGGGTGCGCGCGACCTATGACAAGATGCACCTGTTCGACGTCGACCTGCCGAGCGGCGAAAGCTGGCGCGAATCGGCATCCTATGCGCCGGGCGAGGCGCCGGTGGTCGTCGATACGCCGGTCGGGCGGCTGGGGCTGGCCATCTGCTATGACCTGCGTTTCCCCGCGCTGTTCGCCGCGCTGACCCAGGCGGGAGCGACGATCCTGGCGGTCCCCGCCGCCTTTACCCGGCCGACCGGCGCGGCGCATTGGCATATCCTGTTGCGGGCCCGCGCGATCGAGGCCGGGGTGCATCTGGTCGCCGCGGCGCAGACCGGCGAGCATTCCGATGGGCGCGCCACCTATGGCCATTCGCTGGTCGTCGGCCCCTGGGGCGACGTGCTGCTCGACATGGGCGAGGTCGCGGGGCTGGGTCTGGCGACCATCGATCCCGCCGAGGTGGAGGCGGTCCGCGCGCGCCTGCCCGCGATTCGTCATCGCCGGGCGATGCCAGCGGTGGTGCGGGCATGATCGTGTTCGATCTGCGATGCGCGCAGGACCATGTGTTCGAGGCGTGGTTCGCGTCCTCCGCCGCCTATAGTGAACAGCGCGACGCCGGGCAGGTCGAATGTCCGCTGTGCGGCGACCGCACGATCGAAAAGGCGGTGATGGCGCCGCAGATCGCGGCCAAGACCAACAGCAGGCCGGATGCGCCGTCGCCACAGGCGATCAAGGCCGCGCTCCAGCATTTGGCGAGCGCACAGGCGCAGATGCTTCAGACATCGACCTGGGTCGGCACCGCCTTCGCGGAAAAGGCGCGGGCGATGCATGAGGGCGATGCGCCGGTGGCGCAGATCCACGGGCAGGCCAGTCTGGCGGAGGCGAAGGCGCTGGTCGAAGAGGGCGTGCCGGTCGCCCCCTTGCCCTTTCCGGTGGTGCCGCCCAAGCTCGCCAATTGAGGAGCGGGGCGGGCAGAAACCACTCTGGACCGAAACGAACGGTGCCTGTATCACCCGGACCGCGTGTGGCCCCGTAGCTCAGCAGGATAGAGCATCAGATTCCTAATCTGGGGGCCACTGGTTCGAATCCAGTCGGGGTCACCACGCACATCACGGCCGGGCGCGGCGGCTTGGCCGGGTGTCCCACGGGCCGTCTCCCCAGCCACGGGGCGCCGGGGATGGCCCGCTACCGCAATCGCCCGATCGCCTGTCCCGCGCGGATCGCCTGTCCCTCGGTCAGCATTTCGGACAGGCGCATACCCTTGGGCAGGAACAGGATGATGGTCGAGCCATGCTCGAACCAGCCCATTTCCTCGCCCTTCGCCACGCGGGCGGAGCAGGCGGTGCGACCCGGCCCGCGTTCGCGCAGCGTCCGTTCGGTGTCCAGGCAATGGAGCCGGATACTCGCCACCAGGATCGCCGCGACCGGAACGATCAACAAAGGCAGGCCCGACACCAGGGTCCGCGCCTCGATCACCGCGCGTTCGTTGCGACAGAAGAGCCGCTCGACGCGCTTCAGCGCGATCGGGTTCACGTTCCAGCAGTCGCCGGACAGATAGGTCACGCCCACCACCGCCAGGTCGGTCGGCGCGTGGAAGCGGTGATACATGCCCGCCGTCAGCCGCAGCGTGACGAAGGATCCGTCGCGAAACCGCTCGACCAGCGCGGGATCGGGAACCAGGTCGCCCAGCCGATAGGGAAACCCCTTGATCTGATAGACCAGATCATCCTCGATCCGGCCATGCGCCCCGACCAGCGCGTCGCATGGGGAAGCCAGTACCTCGGGATCGGCGTCAAAGGGCCGCGCGCCGTCGCGCAACGGCCGGACAAAGCCCTCGCGTAGTGACCTGAACCGGGTGGTGCGGGCGTCCGACAGATCGACGCCGGCAAAGAACGTCCACAGCGCGATACAGGGGCGCGCGATCAGCGGATGCTCGATCCGGGCGATCCGGCCGACCAGCCGCGTCGCGAACCGCCGGGGCAGGCGGTTGGTGACGAGAAAGTTGATGTCCTCATTGAGGAAGAACCGCAGGATGGCCCCTCGCATTGTCATGCCTCCGTCATGGGTACGCGGTCAAAGACGGCATGAACCCGATTCTCACTGGCCTGCTGGCCGTTTCCGCTGGTGCCGTCGCCCTGAAGAAAGGGCATCGCCGCCTGACCCTGTCGCGCGCCAAGCATCCCGGGCTGGGCGGTCATGTCCGCCTGGCCAAGCGCATCGCCGGGCAGATCCCGTTCTACAGCTATGGCGAGGATCGCTTCTTTCGGGTCGACGATGCGCCCGACGCGGTGGCGGCGCAGCGGCGCGCGGGGTTCGAGCGGCTGGGCGGCCTGTTCGCCGAGCGATTCGCGCAGACGCTGGCGCTCACCCGCGAAACCCGCACCGGTCTGTCCGACCTGCAATTCACCGGCGCGTATCGCGTGCCGTTCCAGTTCCGCGAGAAGGTGCGCACCACGCTGGCCACCGGTGCTTTCTATCAGCGGTCGGAAGGGCCGATCCTGGTCGATCTGGACGGCAATCGCCTGATCGACCTGACCGGCTCCTATGGCGTCAACCTGTTCGGCAATGAATTCTACAAGCAGACCATGGCCGAGGGTGCGGCGACGGTCGCCGAACTGGGCGGGGTGCTGGGTTCGTTCCATCCCGTCGTCGCCGACAATGTCCGCCGCCTCACCGCATTGTCGGGCATGGACGAAGTGTCGTTCCATATGTCGGGCACCGAAGCGGTGATGCAGGCGGTGCGGCTGGCGCGCTATCATACCCGCCGTCCGCGTCTGGTGCGGTTCGCCGGTGCCTATCATGGCTGGTGGGGCGATGTGCAGCCCGGCATCGGCAACCCCGTATCGGCCGACCGCACGCTGACGCTGGCGGACATGTCGGAGAAGACGTTGAAGGTGCTGGCGACGCGCAAGGACATCGCCTGCGTCCTGGTCAATCCGCTCCAGGCGATGCACCCCAATGGCTCGGCGCCGTCGGACGGGCAGTTGATCGATGGTGGGCGCAAGGCGGGGGCCGACATGCCGGCCTATCGTGCCTGGCTGCACCGGCTGGCCGAGACGTGCCGCGCGAACGGCATCGTCCTGATCTTTGACGAGGTGTTCATGGGCTTCCGCCTCGCGAAGGGCGGAATGCCGGAATATTTCGGGGTGAAGCCCGACCTCATCACCTATGGCAAGACGCTGGGTGGCGGATTGCCGGTCGGCGTACTGTGCGGGCCGGCGCATCTGATGAAGCGCTGGCGCGAGGATCGGCCGGTCGACATCTGCTTTGCGCGCGGCACGTTCAATTCGCACCCGATGGTGATGGGGGCGATGAACGCCTTCCTCCAGCGGCTGGACACGCCGGAGATCGCCGCGCTTTATGACGGGCTGGACGAGCGCTGGAATGCGCGGGCCGCGATGTTCAACGCAGCGATGGCGGCGGCCGGGCTGCCCCTGTCGGTCGCACATGTCCAGACGATCTGGACCATCCTCTATTCGGTCGCCTCGCCCTATAACTGGATGCTGCAATATTATCTCCGGGCGGAAGGCTTGGCGTTGAGCTGGGTCGGGACCGGGCGGCTGATCTTCAGCCTCGATATCGATGACACCCTGTTCGCTGAGATTTGCGACCGCTTCGTTGCAGCGGGACAACAGATGCGTGACGATGGCTGGTGGTGGACCTCGCCGGACGCGCCGGGCGACCTGAAGATGGCGAACAAGCTGATCCGGCGGCGGATATTGAAGGAGTCGCTGGCGCACCGGCTCGGGCGGGGGGCGTAAGCGCTCTCGACGTCATGGCGAGCGTGGCGCTGTCATCCGGCGCCACGCGCCCGATTCCCGATCCCCTTGAAGAGGCCGATCGCCGCATCGGCCATAACCGGCCTATGGTTGCCCCATCACCGGCGGGCATGAAAAAAGCGGCGGTTCGTGTCGAACCGCCGCTCCATCCTTCTCCGGCAAGCGGGCGATCAGGCCGCTTTCAGATCCTCGATATCCATATCGTCGCCGTCATGATCATCCATCCGCTCGCCACGCATCAGGCGGCGGGGCGCGCTCTTGTACATCTTGAAGTCGTTAAAGGGGTCGGTGACGATCTTGGTCGCCCAGACCAGCCCGGTTTCCAGATCGCGCTGGACCCAGAGCTGCATCACCCGCACGAAGATCGCACAGATGCCCAGGCCCAGCCAGCCGATGCCGACATGGCGCAGATAGCCCATGAAGCCTTCGGGATTTTCCAGCGTGCCGAACAGCGTCGGCTGGAGCAGCAGGACGACCGGGATCGCGGCCCAGATACCCATCAGCACATATTTGCGGGCCAGATTATAGCCGACCTTGATCTCTTCCTTATGCTCATGTGTCGCCTGGTTCACATGGTCATAGCCCTTGGGCTCGAAGAAGAAGTGCCCGGCCTGGCGGCTGGTCATCGCCACGCCCCAGGCGAGCAGGCTCGCCACGGCGGGATCGATGAACAACAGCACATAGGCGGTCATGAAGGTGCAGGCGCTGACGAAGTGCAGGCTCTGATTGACCAGGCTGTGGTGATAGAAGCGATGATCGTCCCACCGCTGTTCGGCGAGCTGCGCGCGAAAACCAGTCATCAGGCGTGTCCTTGGGGCTGAAATTCAGGCTGGGGCTGGCGCTTGGCGAAGCGGACCAGCGAGAAATGACCGAGCGGGGGCAGGGGGCGGCTTTCGACCAGCTCCACATCGCCGCGCGTCGCGGCCCAGTCGGTATAGCGGCTGAACGGAAAGTCGGTGCGGAAGCCCAGGCGGCTGGTGATCGGCATCAGCGTCTTTTCGATCGTGCCGCGCAGACCGTCGCCCGCGCCGACGCGCGTGGTGATGACGATCTCGCCGCCGGGGCGGCAGATGCGGGCGAATTCGTCCAGCGCGCGCTCCGGGTTGGGCACGGCGGTGATGACATATTGCGCGACCACCACGTCGAAGCTGTTGTCGGCGAATTGCAGCGCCTCGGCATCGCCATAGGCGATCTGTTCGACATGGGTCAGGTTGCAGCGTTTCACCCGCTCGCGCGCCTTGTCCAGCATCGGCTCGGACAGGTCGACGCCGACGATGCGGCTGTCGCGCGAATATTGGGGCAGCGAAATGCCGGTGCCGACGCCCACCTCGATGATCCGGCCACCGACACGTTCGGCGGCGACGATCGCGGCGGAGCGGCCCTTTTTGAAGACAGGGCCGAAAACCAGATCATAGACAGGAGACCAGCGATCATAAGCCTTGGTGACGCTGGCGGTACTCATCTGCGTTGCCATCGAAGGGGCATCCCGTTGAACGACGATGCGATCCCTGTTCGCAGTTCGGGGTGACAATTTGACGACAAATGTGACGCTTCATGCGAGAATTTCGCAACACCGAAACGAGAATGTCATGATTGCTGCATGAATATGTCGCAAATGACGTTTAGATGAGACGATGCATATCTCTGTTTCCGCGAGGAACAGAGGGTGGGTCTGGTCTGGGATGCCGTCCTGGCCGAAAGGTGCTTTGCTTTCAGGCGGCTGAGATTCGGGGGATCGAGTCGGTTCGGGACTCGGGTGATTCCGGTCGGCCGTGGAAGTCGCGCTTCGACACCGTCATGTCGCTTTCGTTTGTTCGCCCCTGCACGGGGCCATGCGAAACCGCATGGAACACGGTGCCGTCAGCCCGCCAGACGCTTTCCTTGTGATGGCTCCGGGGGCAGGTCCGCTCTTTGCCTGCGCCCCGGCAAAGGAGGGGATTCGTACTCGGGTTCGTGCGGTGGATCAGCGACGGAGCCGCTCGGCCGCCCAGGCGACATGATCGGCCATGAAGGTCGAGATGAAATGATAGCTATGGTCATAGCCCGGCTGCATCCGCAGCGTCAGCGGGATGCCCGCCTGCGCGCAGGCGGCGGCCAGCAGTTCGGGGCGGAGCTGTTCGGCCAGGAACGAATCCGCATCGCCCTGATCGACCAGCAGATCGGGTATCCGCGCGCCATCCTCGATCAGCGCGACCGCGTCCGCCTGTCGCCATGCGGCACGGTCCGGTCCCAGATAGCCGCCAAGCGCCTTTTCGCCCCATGGCACCTGGGACGGGGCGACGATCGGTGCGAAGGCCGAGACGCTGCGGAACCGTTCCGGGTTGCGCAGGCCGATGGTGAGCGCGCCGTGCCCGCCCATCGAATGGCCGGTAATCGCCTGCTTGCCCATGTCGGCCGCCGGGAAATGCTCGGCGATCAGCGCGGGCAATTCCTGCTCGATATAGCGGCGCATTTGGAAATGCGCGGCCCAGGGCGCCCGCGTCGCATCGACGTAGAAGCCCGCGCCCTGGCCCATGTCATAGGCATCGTCATCCGCGACGCCCTCGCCCCGCGGCGAGGTGTCGGGGGCGATGAAGATCACGCGATGCTCGGCGCACGGGCCGCGGAACTCGCCCTTGTCGGTGACATTGGCATGGGTGCAGGTCAGGCCGGACAGATACCAGAGGACGGGCAGTGCCTCCACCTCGTCATGCGCCGGCACGAAGACCGAGAAGGTCATCCGCGTGCCCGTCGCGACACTGTCATGCGCGTACACGCCCTGTACGCCGCCATGCGCCCTGGATGTCGAAACCGTCTCGATCGTCATCGGAACACCACCGTCCGGTTGTCATTGAGGAAGACGCGCCGCTCGCCCACCCAGGCGACCGCGCGGGCCAGCACCTGCGCCTCGATGTCGCGGCCGATGCGGATCAGGTCGTCGGCGCTGGCGCGATGATCCACCCGCTCGACCGCCTGTTCGATGATCGGCCCTTCGTCGAGGTCGGCGGTCACGAAATGCGCGGTCGCGCCGATCAGCTTCACCCCGCGCGCGTGCGCCCGGTGATAGGGCTGTGCGCCCTTGAAGCCGGGCAGGAAGCTGTGATGGATGTTGATGCAGCGCCCAGGCAGCGCGGCGACGAGCCGTTCTCCCAGGACCTGCATGTAGCGGGCCAGCACCAGATAGTCCGCGCGGCCGCGCTCCATCAGGGCCAGCATCGCCGATTCCTGCTCCGACCGATTGGCGTTGCTGACCGGCAGGTGATGCCAGGGCAGGCCGTGCCATTCGACCAGCGGGCGCAGCGAGTCATGGTTCGATACGACCCCGACGATCTCGATCGGCAGCGCGTTGGTGCGCCAGCGATGAAGCAGGTCGTTGAGGCAGTGCGAGCCCTTCGACACCGCGATCAGCATCCGGGGCCGTTCGGCGGCGGGGGCGACATGCCAGTCGAAGCCGAACCGCGCCGCCGGTTCCGCCAGCGCCGCCCTGACCCCCTCGACCGAGGCCGGGAAGCCCTCGCCCTGGCCGGTGAAGACGATGCGCAGGAAGAAGCGCCCCGTCTCCAGATCGGCATATTGCTGGCTGTCCAGGATGAACCCGTCGATCCCCGCCAGCGCGCCAGACACGGCGGCGACGATGCCGACCCGGTCCTGGCACGCCAGCGTCAGGATATAATCGGGACCGTTCATGCGGCCGGAAGGCGACAGCCCAGGCACAGCTTGTTGCCGTCGGGATCGCGCAGATAACCGAGATAGGCCTGTCCCAGCCCGGTGTCCCGTTCGCCCACCGGCGCTTCGATCGCCGTGCCGCCATGCGCGACGCCCGCCGCATGGGCGGCCGCAACCTGCGCCGGATCGGCCGCGCCCAGGCCGATGGTGCCGCCATTGGCATGGGTGGCGGGCTGCCCGTCGATCGGGCGGGTGACGATGAACACCGCCTGATTGTGCAGATACAGGACGCGGTCGTCCTTCTGCATCCCGGGCTTGCCGCCAAGTGCCGCGAACAATGCGTCGTAAAAGACCTTGGACCGGGCGATGTCGTTCGATCCAACCATGATATGGGTATACATTACACTGCCTCTACCAGATGTCGTGCGCACAATTTGTTGCCGGCCGGGTCGCGCAGATATGCCAGATACAGCTTGCCCACCGGCGCGTTGCGGATGCCCGGCGGAGCCTCGATCGCGGTGCCGCCATGCGCCAGGCCCGCCGCATGCCAGGCATCGGCCTGTTCGGGCGAGTCCATCGCAAAGCCCAGCGTGCCGCCATTGGCATGGGTCGCCGGCTCGCCATTGATCGGCCTGGAGATCAGGAAGCGCGCGCCATTATGGCTGTAGACCAGCCGGCCCAGCGTATCGATCACCCCCTCGGGAACGCCCAGCACGCCCAGCGTGGCGTCATAGAAGCGCTTGGCCGCGTCGAGGTCGTCGGCCCCCAGCATCACATGGCTGAACATCAGAACACCACCACGCTGCGAATGCTTTCACCGGCATGCATCAGGTCGAACCCCTTGTTGATGTCCTCCAGGTCGAGGACATGGGTGATCATCGGATCGATCTCGATCTTGTTGGTCATATACCAGTCGACGATCTTCGGCACGTCGGTCCGTCCCTTCGCGCCGCCGAACGCCGAACCCTTCCAGACCCGGCCCGTCACGAGCTGGAACGGACGGGTGCTGATTTCCTTGCCCGCCTCGGCCACGCCGATGATGATCGATTCGCCCCAGCCGCGATGGCAGGCCTCCAACGCGGTGCGCATCACCTGCGTATTGCCGGTGCAGTCGAACGTATAATCCGCGCCGCCATCGGTCAGCGCGACCAGATGCTGGACGAGGTCGCCCTCGACCTTGGACGGGTTGACGAAATGGGTCATGCCGAAACGGCGACCCCATTCCTCCTTGGCGTCGTTCAGGTCGACGCCGACGATCATGTCCGCGCCGACCATCCGCGCGCCCTGGATGACGTTCAGGCCGATGCCGCCCAGGCCGAAGACGATGACGTTGGAGCCCGGCGTCACCTTCGCGGTCTTCACCACCGCGCCCACGCCCGTCGTCACGCCGCAGCCGATATAGCAGCTCGACTGGAAGGGCGCGTCCTCGCGGATCCTGGCGACCGCGATCTCGGGGAGGACGGTGAAGTTCGAGAAGGTCGAGCAGCCCATATAATGGAAGATCGGCTGCCCCTTGTAGCTGAACCGGGTCGTGCCGTCGGGCATCAACCCCTTGCCCTGGGTCGCGCGGATCGCCGTGCACAGGTTGGTCTTGCCCGACAGGCACGACTTACACTGGCGGCATTCGGGGGTGTAGAGCGGGATGACATGGTCGCCGGGCTTCACGCTCGTCACGCCCGCCCCGACCTCGCGCACGATGCCGGCACCCTCATGGCCCAGGACGCTGGGGAACAGCCCCTCGCTGTCCAGCCCGTCGAGCGTGTAGGCGTCGGTGTGGCAGATGCCGGTCGCCATGATCTCGACCAGCACCTCGCCGGGCCGGGGGCCCTCCAGGTCGAGTTCGACGATTTCGAGCGGCTTCTTCGCTTCGAAGGCGACGGCGGCGCGGGTCTTCATGGGGTTCCTGTCTCCTTGGTCGGGCGCACTGATGCCCCGAGGCGCGCGATGGTGCAACCAACGAAAGCCCCGGTGGATTGATGCATCTCCAGTCATCGGGAGAGCATGGATGCCCGCGTTTAAACCGACATTCCCCAAGTGGCCTGCCGCTTGACTTCAAGATCGCCTGATTTTGCTCGCTGGGCAAGCGTTTTTCGCCCCGAGCGGTGTCTGTCGTCGCGCAAACGGCCGAAGTCGGGTGGATCAAGCCT